>NZ_CAJCHS010000276.1 GCF_903970205.1 Nevskia soli
CAAACGGTGAATAAGTAACTTACTGCCGCTCGATGACCAGGCTTCCATTCGTCGTCATGGCGCGAATGGCCGCGCCTCCGCCGCCCAGTGCGCCGTTGATGGATTGCATGTGCGCATGCGCCATCTCCGCGGGTACGGAGAGTTCGGCGAAGTCGCTCTTGATGCGTCCGTTTACCGTAGTACCCGCAAATTGAGCCGAGTAGGAACGGGGAACGCTGAGGTGAATGCCGCGGTTACCGCACCATTCACCCGCGCCAAGTGCAGTCCGCCGTTCACGGTTTGAAGGTTCATGGTTCCCGCGACGTCGCTGACGTGTACGCCCCCATTCGTCGCTTGCAGGTCGAGCCCCGTTTGGTGCGGGACGAACACCTCATAGGAAACCGACCAGCCGCGGTTTCCTTCGGTCACAGGTCCGGTAGCCGCCACATCGCCCGCGACAGCGTGAACCTGAACGCCGGAAAAAACGGCCTGTGCATCGGCAAGCGAGTTGCTCCACGCTTCCACTTTGTATCGCACCAGCAGGCCGGGTTGGCTCCACCCTTTAACGTGGACGCCTCCATTGGCGCCCGCGTTGACACGGAGCGAGCCGGTGGAGGCGAGGGTTTGCTCGTGAACTTCGCAACGCTCCACGCGCCCCGAGTCCTGATTCCGGTCTTCGCAGCGCAGCGTGCGCTCCTGGTTATCGACAAGGCCGCTTTGCGCCGGCGCGGCGACCGGGACAAGGCAGATAAGGAACAGCAGGTAATTCGGTTTCATCCCCACTTTGACGAGGCCGCCGGTGAAAGGTTGGGAGAAATACGCCATCCTATCCCGGCAGAGTGACCTGATAAATGCTGATCCCTTGCGCCGTCGTGACGTACAGGTAATTTCCGCTGAGCGCGAGGGAGCCAAGGCCATCGATTACCGCGTAGGGATAGAGCACCGGGGACATTGGTGTCGTTGCGTCTAGAATGGCAAGCGTGCCGGGACCCTGAAAACCTGTCACCGGCGGAGCGATTGACAAGGCGTAAAATCCGCCGCCCAGCGAGACGACTCCGGCGCCCCCCGAAGATTGAATATCCGTCACAGTGGTGCTCAATATCTGCGGGCTCTGCGGGTTGGTGAAATCCAACACGCTGAGCGTCAAGTTCCCGTCATTCAAAAACTCCGGAGTACTTCCGACGTAGAGTACAGGATTATTCCAGGCCTGCGTGTTTCCGGCGATGAGTGCCGTTGTTCCTTGCAGCGCGATTCCCTGAAGCGAAACGGTTTGGGGTACCATCAGCTCCGTGACGGCCACCGGGCTCGCGGGCGTTGTCACATTGATAACCGTTACCTGGCCCTCGCCTGCTACCGAAGGTACGAAGTTACCGACTCCGTTGTTTGTGGTTCCAAGAACGGCGATGTCATCTCCGCCCAGGTTCGCGATTCCGAATCGGGGTGACGTGTTATCTGTATACCCGGTCGGCGGCGTGAAATCGGCATCAAACGCCGGGCTTGCCCAGTTCGCAAAGTTGTAGGTTTCGATCGCGCCCGTCTCTGAGAGGAAGTAGTCCGAGCTCAGCGACCATGAGGCGGAACTAGTGTCGAAAATCGCCGTACTTCCGTCGAAGGTAAAGTTGCCGGAGTAGGGGGTCTGCAGAGCGACGGGACCTCCGATAAGTGTTGGGTTCGTCGCCGAGGTGGTCAGGTCATAAACGAGGATATTGGTTCCGCTAGTAAGTTCAACCAGATAGTTCTGGTCAATCTGACACAGTGTGCCGACGCCGTTCAGATCCGATGCCCCGAAAGAAACCGCGGCTCCGGGTGCTTGTGGATTGGAAACATCGATCACGGAGATCTCGCTGACGCTGCATACATAGGCATAGGAACCATTCACCTGGACGTTTGCAGCCCCCTTTACATTGGTTTGAAGGGTTGTCGTCGGCACGCTGGCGCTTGAAACGTAAGTGAGGATTGAAGGCGGCGGTGTACCGGTTCCGCTGATAGTTACGATTGCCGATTGACTAGTGAAGGTAGTTCCCGCCCCGGAGGGCGCGTTACTATTCGGAACTGTAAGGGTAAAGCTCAGCGGATAGTCGCCATTGGGGAGCGAGGGCACGGTAATGTTGGCCTGCGCCAGTCCGACGAACCCCGGGGCCAGGCCGAGAAACGCGACGGGCGCATCCACTCCACCTATCGAGGCAGTCGAAGTGTATGGGGACGGGAACAAGGAGCTGGAAGGAGTCGGGTACCCATCGGTGAGGGTAGGGTCGGCGTTCCCGATTCCCGTCAGGTAGACAACCAGCGTCTGCCCGGAAGCCGCCGGCGCCGTTTCGGAATTAAGTGGAGTCGGATAATCGACCGCGACAGCTCGGTTGACTCCGTACTGAAAGATCCCCGGCGCGGCCGGCTGAAGCGTGAGCGCGACGGTGGTGCTTCCCGTTGTAGCTTGTAGCGTCAGCGTGCCCGTATCGGCGGTTGACTCGGTCGGCACCTGAAAGTTGATCTGCACTGCGCTCACGTAGAAGATCGGCGCGGGGAGCGAGTTGACATACAACGTTACGCCGTTCAAGGTGTTGGATAAAGGCGTCGACACCGCGCCCATTGGAGCGCCGGTTGTGAAACCACTCCCGAAGATCGTGGCGATACTTCCGGGAGCGATGCTGCCGCTGTAATCGGCTGCGTTAGTAATAGCGGCCACGACGGGCTGCGCGGAACCAATGGAAGCCACAGAAAGGGAAACAAGGACGAGGGAAATAGATAGACGAAGTCGCATTAGGAACCTGGATTGAGCATACGCCTTGCGCGGTCGAGTAGTTCCCGCTACGCCGCCAATTCGGTCACGACTTCGCCACGGTTGCTCCAGAGAACCGGCCGTATTTCGTAATTGCGGAAGGCTTCAATCACCCCGCCCGCAACGGGTTGTTCGTTATCGTTCAAAACCGCAAAGGCTTTCGATTCGCGTGGCCTGGTAGGCCGCGTATCATTCCAAGCGTGGATAAATGATTGCGCCTTATCCCGCGCGGGAGAAGTGATCGCCTGCAGAATGCGCTCGGGCTGACGCCGGGATTTTGGAATCACGAAATCAAAGAACTGATCATATCCGCTAATGCCGGGAAACTTCACACGAGGGGTATAGCGGACATCGTTGGCATCGAGCCACGCAATTACGTCCTCAAGAAATAAGTTCTCGATTACCGGCTTCGCCAAGTAGAACAAATCGTTCACAGCGAGCATCGCCTGGATCAAATAATGCTTGCGAACGGGGAAGTTTTCGGCGGTCGCATGCACCTCCAACGCTTCGTTGTTGAGCTTTACGCCAAAACCGTTCAAGGTCATTCTCAACAGGTCGTGCCGCTTCTCCGTGCTTAAGGTGCACCCTGACGCTTCCAGGTCGTGAATCGTGTAACTGTCGTCAGTCAGAACGAAGCCGCCGTTCTCACGGCGCGCATAGATCTGCAGCGCGTCGTTGTGCCGGTCCAGATAAGGCGTCGTGATCTCGACCCATGAACCGTTCACCTCGCGGAGCGTGGTCCGGTCTTTCAGCCAGTTGCGGTAGTCATGCAAGAGCTTTTCGATTTCAGCCACGCCGGCATTCATGAGAACAGGCCTTTCTCAATCCGCGGCGGTTCCGTTATGTTGCAGTGAACCATGAACGCCTCAAGAGTGGAATATAGGTCTTGTACATTCGGGTATCTATCAATGGGCGCCGGGATGGCCCACTTGTCCCCGAAATTCTCCACGTAGCGGTGGAGATGCGGGCACGGGACAGTCTTTCCCTTGTACGGTTCCAGCCACGGATAATTACCGATGGACGGCAAAGCATCCGGATTTGAATGCGGTGGCCCGTCAAGGTCGAGGCGCATGAGAATGATCGCCTGACGCGCCCGGTTCTGATAAGTCGCCTTCGTGAGCCTGATCGTAGCCCGGGTAACGTCGAGCATGAA
>NZ_CAJCHS010000277.1 GCF_903970205.1 Nevskia soli
ACTCGCGGCAAGCACTGCGGATGCCGAGTTATTCCTTTATCCTGGCGATGGGCACCTGTTTGCGGATAATAGCCTGCCTTCTTACGATGAAAGTGCAGCCGCTCTTCTTACCGAACGGGTGCTCCGGTTTCTCGCCGAAGTAGGAAGCAGTGCACAGACGGGGTAACTGGGATCTTGCCGGGTCCGAAGTCCGGCGTCAGCGGGCGCGAAACTTCTCAGTCTTTTTTTTTACTTTATCTTAAGGTTTCACGCAGAGAACACTTTCGATTCTTATAACTTTCCTATTTGTCGCCGAATAAATCCTTAGGGCCAAAAGTAGCGCGGCCTTAAGCGTTGTTCAAAGCGGATAGGAAAGAATCAAAATGAATTTAAAGCGGCTTATTTTTACGTTATTACTTGGCAGTGCGTTCGCGGCGGCCCAGCCCGTCCCGCCGACGGTTCCGGCCGCATACCAGAGTCTCTACTCGGAACTGCAGGCAGACATCTCCTCGTTCGTACAATCGATGCCGACGCCGGCGAACGGTTCCAGCAACTCGACGATCTATTCCGCTCAGCTACTCACCGCGACTTCGAACCAGGGGCCCTCGCTCCTGGGAGCCAACTATTACACCTCGATCGTCCTTCCGGAGCTACAGGAACTGCAGGCCTTGGGTGTAACCGCCGTTACAGTCCACATCAATTTTCCAATTCTCTATCAACCTTATTACTCCAACCCGCAAGACTTCCAGAACTATGTCAGTTTTTATCAGCGGTTGGCCCAGCAGATCCACGCCAACGGCCTGAAGATGACAGTCGAAACCACGGTCGCTTCCGCGGGCGCGGGAAGCAACGGCGGGATTTACGCTCCTTATTATGCGACGCTGTCCTGGAACGACTACATTGCCGGACGGGCGCAGAATGCGGTCAACGTGGCGAAGCTGATCCAGCCCGACTTTATGTCGGTGATCACGGAGCCCGACTCCGAGTCGCAAAACAGCGGACAGCCCACGGCGGGTACTCCGGCCGGAAGTCTGCAGGAGCTACAGACGATTCTCGCCGCCTTACAAGCCGCCAATGTGACCAATGTTCCGGTGGGCGCCGGCGCCGGCACCTGGATCAATTCATTTACGACCTATATTCAAAACGTTCTCTCGACGCCGATCTCTTATGTCGACGTTCACATGTATTCGGTATCGAATTCATTCCCGGAGAACGCGCTCACCGCAGCTGCGATGGCGCAGGCGGCGGGTCTGCCGATCGCGATGGGGGAAACATGGTGTAAGAAGATTTCGGCTGCGCAACTGGCATCACAGACCGGCGAACTGAATAACGAATCGGTTGATGCCCAAGGCATGTTCAGCTTCTGGGAGCCGCTGGATCAGATGTACCTCCAGGCCTTGGTGGACATGGCTCAAGCGGGTCAGTTCCTGTTCATTGCTCCGTTTTGGACCAGCGAGTTTTTCGCGTACCTGGACTACGGACAATATGGGTCGCAAACACCGGATCAAATCATGTCGGCCATAACCGTGGCGGCCGGAAGCGCACGTCAGATCGGAGCTTTCACTCCGGTCGGGCAGACGTGGGAAACGTTAATCCTACCCGCGCCGGATACATCGGCGCCTCAGGTCCCAGGGCCGCCTTCGATCGGTGCAGTGGGTCAGAATATCGTGCAAGTATTATGGAATCCGACCACGGATAACGTGGGCGTGGCGGGTTACTATCTATTCCGGAATGGGACGTTACTGTATACGTCAAGTCAAGTCAATTACGACGACAACTCAGTTGTGCCGTCGACCACCTACTCTTACCAACTACAGGCTTTCGACGCCGCTGGAAATGTTTCGGCAATGTCGGCGCCCGCGTCGGCGACAACCCTGGCAATCCCTGACCAGACGCCTCCGTCTACACCGACCGGTCTAGCAGGCGTTGGTCTGTCCGATCTGAGTGTGGGCCTTTCCTGGCAACCCTCGACGGACAATAACGGCGTCGCCGGGTACCACATTTACCGCGGAGTGAGCGCGACCGCTTTGAATATCTATGCCACGTCGACTACAGCCTCGTTCACCGATTCCAACAATACGTACCCGAAGACCACCTATTACTATGCGGTAACGGCCTTCGACAGCTCCGGTAATGTTTCTGTGCAGAGCGCCGCCATCGCAGTGACCACGCTTCCGGATACGACCCCGCCGAGCGCTCCCGCCAGTCTCACCGCGGTTGCACAGGGACCGCAACAGGTGGGCCTGAGCTGGTCGCCTTCGACGGACGACGTGAACGTGTCCGGGTACAGCATCTCACGCGGGAAAACGCCAAGTACGATGATCGCGGTGGGTAATACAAGCGCAACGTCGTTCGTAGATACCGCTGGGTTGTCGGCCGCGCAGACGTACTATTACATCGTGCAGGCCTATGACGAAGCTGCGAACTATTCGGCCGCAAGCCCGATGGCAACGGTTACAACACCGCCGGTTACGACTCCCCCGACGGTGTCGCTTCAAACGTCGGTATCGCCTTCCAACATCGGCCAAAGCGTGACTTTTACGGCTACAGTCCGTCTTACTTCCGGTACGATTCCAAATGGCGAGACTGTCAGCTTTAGCGATGGCGCCACCCAGATTGGCTCGGGCACAACTAACGGCGGTATCGCAACTTTCAGTACGGGATCGCTTGCCCCGGGCAGTCATTCGGTGTTCGCGACCTATCCGGGAGACGGAACCTACCAGGGGGCGACTTCGGCCGCGGTGAATCAAGTGGTTCTTAAGAACTCCACGGCGACGGTGGTTACATCCTCGTTGAATCCGGCCACCTATGGGCAATCGGTGACGTTCACCGCGTTGGTTTCTTCCTCGGGCACGTTACCCACGGGAAGCGTCACGTTCAAGAACGGGGCGACGACAATCGGTTCGAGTACTCTTGTCAACGGCGCCGCTGCGTTTTCAACCACAACTCTGGCTACCGGTACGAATTCAATAACCGCCTTTTATGGGGGCGACGCGTCTTCGTTAACCAGCACGTCGGCGGCGATAAACCAGGTGGTGAACGATGCCGTCATCACGCTCGCGGTGCAATCCGGTACGAATCCGTCGACGCTCAATGAGCAAGTTACCTTCACCGCCATCCTCACCGTCCCGAATGGCGGCAGCCCGACAGGAACCGTTACGTTTTCGCAAAACGGCCAAGTCATCGGGTCGCCCGCCGTGGTGGCATCCCAGCGAGCCAGTGTGAGTACCAGCTTTTCCGCTCCGGGCACTTACTCGATTACCGCCGTCTATTCGGGAGACGCGAACTTCGCTCCCGCTGGTACTTCGCAGGCTCTAAGCCAGACGGTTACTTCGGGGTCCACGACGATATCCGTAGTCTCGTCGGGGTCACCGGCGAACCCAGGCAGTCCGGTTACGTTTACGGCTACGATTAAAAGCTCGGAAGCGGTAATGGTGCGTGCGCGCCTCCTGACTCGGGACATTGTTCATTTCTCCAGCGGAACCGTCCCCAACGGTGAAACCGTTACTTTTAAGGATGGAACCTTGGTTATCGGCTCGGGTGTAACCGCATCAGGAATCGCCACGTTCACTACATCCTCACTCGCCGTGGGAACGCACTCCATCACCGCGAGCTATAGCGGGGATACGGAGTACTCGGCGAGCACATCCACGCCGATTTCTCAGACGATCTCGAAAAATACAACTACGACATCCATCACTTCGAACTTGAACCCGTCCAGCTACGAGCAGCCGGTCACGTTTACCGCAACGGTATCTTCCCCGGGGGTCACGCCGACGGGCACGGTGACTTTCGAGAACGGATCGAAGGCAATCGGGTCCGGTACGCTCACTAACGGGGTTGCTACTTTTACGACGGTAAACCTGGCTACGGGCACGAGTTCGATAATAGCCGTATATGAGGGCGACGCGTCCTCGTTGACCAGCACATCACCGGCGCTGAACCAGATGGTGAATGATGCCGCGATCACGATCGCGCTGAGATCGAGCGCAAGTGCGCCGCCGATCAACCAGCAGGTTACTTTCACCGCAACGCTCACGGTCCCGAATGGCGGGACTCCGACGGGGACCGTTACGTTTTCGCAGAATGGTCACGTAATCGGATCTCCCGCCGCGGTGGCATCACGGCAAGCCTCCATCAGCACCAGTTTTTCCGCGCCGGGTACTTACTCGATCACCGCCGTGTATTCGGGAGACGCGAACTTCTCTTCCGCTACATCGCCAGCTTTGAGCCAGACGGTCAACACGGCATCTACGACGACAACGATCACGACTTCCGGATCGCCGGCGAGCGTGGGCACTCCGGTCACGTTTACGGCCACCATTCATCCCGCCAGCGGTAGCATCCCGAATGGTGAAACAGTCACCTTCAAAGGTGGAACGACGGTACTTGGATCGGGTGTAACCGCATCAGGAATCGCTACGTTCACTACATCCTCACTCGCCGTGGGAACGCAGTCCATTACCGCCAGTTATGGCGGAGATACGGACTACTCGGCGAGCACATCCGCGCCGATTTCGCAGACGATCTCGAAGAACACAACCACGACGACAGTAACCTCGAACCTGAACCCTTCCAGCTACGAGCAGTCGATTACTCTGACCGCAACGGTAACTTCCCCAGGGGCTACCCCCACCGGCACGGTTACTTTCGAGAACGGATCGACGCCAATCGGCTCCGGTACTCTCGCTAACGGAGTAGCTACTCTTTCGACTGCAAATCTCGCCACGGGCACGAGTTCGATTACTGCCGTGTATGGAGGCGACGCGTCCTCGTTAAACAGCACGTCACCGGCGCTGAATCAGGTAGTAAACCACGCTTCAATCACGATCGCGCTGAGATCGAGCGCAAGTGCGCCGCCGATCAATCAGCAGGTTACCTTCACCGCAACGCTCACGGTCCCAAATGGCGGGAATCCGACGGGGACCGTTACGTTTTCGCAGAATGGTCACGTAATCGGATCTCCCGCCGCGGTGGCATCACGGCAAGCCTCCATCAGCACCAGTTTTTCCGCGCCGGGTACTTACTCGATCACC
>NZ_CAJCHS010000278.1 GCF_903970205.1 Nevskia soli
GCAAGGCGTCAGCGTCCACTTCGTCGATTTCTGCGACCGCGCGAAACTCTGCCAGGCCATCGACCGGCACAAGCCCGGCGTCCTGGTGATGGAAACCGTGTCCAACCCGCTGCTGCGCGTGGCCGATCTCGACGAGGTCGCGAAGATGGGCCGCGCCACGCAAGCCGCCCTTGTGGTCGATAGCACCTTTACCACCCCGCTGATCAATCGCCCTCTCGAGCACGGCGCTCATATGGTCGTCCATAGCCTGACCAAGTATCTATCCGGGCACGGCGACGTCCTCGGCGGCGCGGTAATCTCCGATGAAGAGCATCTGGAACCGCTTCGCGCGTACGGACGCCTCGTCGGCCCTGTGCTCGGTCCCTTCGAAAGCTATCTCGCCATGCGCGGCATCAAGACCTTCCCCCTGCGCATGAAACAGCAGTGCGCCAATGCCTGCCGCGTCGCGCACTGGCTCGCCGCGCGCCCCGAGGTCGAGCGCGTGTTCTACCCCGCCGATCCCGCCCACCCCGATCGCGCCGCCATCGAGCGCCTCTTCGCCCCCGGGCTCTACGGCGCGGTTGTCAGTGTTGAATTGCGCGACGCCGGCCGCGAAAAAATCTTCGGCTTCATGAACGCGCTGCGCACCATCGTCCCCGCCACCAGCGTCGGCGACGTGCACAGCATGGTCTTGTATCCCGTGATGGCCTCCCATCGCGACATCTCGCCCAAACAGCGCGAGCGCATGGGAATCCGTGAAAATCTGGTGCGGCTGTCCATTGGAATCGAAGCCGTCGAAGATATCGTTTCGGATCTGGAACGCGCCCTGCAAGCTTAGACCCAATGAGGTGATGGCATGTTAAGTCAGATGTTCAAAAAGTTCGCGATTGTACTCTTGGTGATCGGAGCCGGTGCTTGCACACGAAGCGACAAGGCGCAAACCGAGCGCGACTTGCACAAAACCGGCGAAGTCGTAAAGAAAGAGCTGAAAAACGACGCCGCCTTCGTCAAGCAGGAAGCATTGAAAGCGCGCGAAGAAACGCAGAAAGGCGTGAAGAAACTGAAGCGCGACATCAATGAAGATAAGGCGGCGCACCGCGACGACTCACAACAGTGATGCTTCGATTCGCCGCGCTCGCCCTCGGTCTGAGCACTGTTTGGTTGCACGCGCAAACGGTCTGCGGGCCCACCCCGGCTTACTCGATCTGTGACATCACGTTCGACCTCCCCGGCGGCATCCCTCCCGCAACCGAGCTCAATGCCGAATTCCGCGGACCCAGCCAGCGCACGTTCCTGCTCCGGGCATTCCCGCGCGGGGCCCACCAGTTAGTCGTCCGCTTCAGCCCCTTCGAAGCAGGTGCATGGACCGTGCGCCTCTCCAGCACCCTCGCCCAGTTCCACGACAAAGAACTGCAATTCACCGCGACTCCGTCGGCCTCGAACGGCTGGATCATCCCCGCGAACGTTCACCACTTCCGCTATACCGGCGGCGCGCCGACCGCCAACATGACGCCCGCGCACCTCTGGGTCGGCGATACCCTCCCCGAAACCATCAGCCCCGCCGAACTCGATTCCTGGATCGACGCTCGCGCCCGCGCCGGCGTAACTCACGTCCGCCTGCAAGCCCCCAACACGATAGACGAAGCCGCGTTCGACGCCCTCGACGCACGCCTCGACGCCCTCGCCCGTAAGGGCCTGATCGCGGACCTCGTACTTACCCCGCCTCCCGCCCTACAGCGCGAAGACCGCCAGAAGTTCTTCGAGTACCTGATCGCCCGCTGCTCCGCACGCAACCTGACGTGGGTCATGCTTCCCCAATTCGAATCCGTTCCCCACGCCCACGAACTGCTGCGCGAGATCGCCGGCTATCTCAACGAAGATCCGTTCCATCACCCGCGTAGCGTCGGCGCCGCGGTTACCTCCGCGCCCTTCGCCGATGAGAAGTGGATGGATGTCCGCTCTTATGGCTCTCCCGATTGGGTCGTCAGCGCGGTCGAACAACAGGTCTATGCTAAGCCGGCGGTCGCCCTTGTCCAGGCGTCTTCGCCCGAAGACTTCCGCCACCAGCTCTGGAACACCACCATGAGCGGCGCCTATCCGGAAGCCGTCGCCACCACACCGGAGACACTCAGATACCTATCCATCTGGCAAAAGCTCTTCGCGGACGCCCGGCATTGGGATATGGAGCCTTACTTCGACGTGGACGGCGCGCGCGGCATGGCCCTGCCCGACACGGAGTACGTACTCTATGTCGAGCACCCGCGCGCGATCACTGTCAACTTCGATCGCAAGCATAAGTGGAACGTCGCTTGGATCAACCCGATCTCCGGCGAATGGCTCCCCGAAAAGAACATCAAGCAGGAGATGTACGCCGGGCCTCCGCCCGATAGCTCACACGATTGGATTCTCTACGTCTACCGCGAAGGTCATAAAGAGTCGCTCAAGAGCTATCGCTTCGAATCGCGCCCTATCTTAGAACAGGAAGTCGAAGCCGACCCAGCTAAGGTCACCTTTGAATTAGTCACGCCGGCCAACATCCCCGCCGCCGATCCATCGGAGCCGTCCACACCTCCCATGTTCACGGCGAAAGACAACATCCCCTACTCCGCCAAGCTAAAGAAAGAAACCCGCGCGTCGAAGCAGATGATCTACGAATGGACCGGCGAAGTAACCGCCGATGACGAGGGTTATCGCGTCCTGGGAACCGGCGCGAGCGGTACCTTCCAACTGCCCCCCAACATGGCCTACCGCTTCCCAGCCACTCTACATATCCGTCTTTATGGAGTCAATGGGCTCGGCAAGCTCTACTCGCTCGATCAGAACGTCGGAATCACCAAGTGACCGTACTAAGCATAGACACGGCGCAGGAGTTCGGCAGCCTGGCATTAGCCTATGGCGCGGAACTACTGGAAGAAGTTCCCCTGCACGCCCCGGATGGCTTTTCGAGTATCTTATTCGACCAGCTTCAGAAATTACTAAGACGCAATAACATCGAACTCAAAGAGATCGATATCTACGCCGCGGCGGCCGGACCGGGATCATTCACGGGAATCCGCATCGGACTCTCCGCAGCCAAGTCGCTAGCGTTTGCGAACGCCAAGCCGTGTTACGGCGTCTCCAACCTCGCGGCCATGGCCAACCTGGGAACGGAACCGGCGCGCGCCGCTGTGATCGATGCGCGCAGAGGCGAAGTATACGGCGGAGTATTCGGCGACCATCCCGTCCCCGAGACCGTCGCCCCATTCCCCGCCTGGCTCAAGACACTCCCGCAAAAGGTAACCGAGTTCCTCGCATTCGACTTCGCCCCGTTCGCACTCACCCTGGACGCCTCGCCGCTAGCCGCAGCGGCTAGAACCACCTGTCCCCGCGCCCTGGCCGCCTCCGTAGCCGAACTAGCCCTCGAGCGCTTCCGCCTGGGCGAAGACGGCGACCCCGCCCAAGTCGACGCCAACTATGTCCGCCGCTCCGATGCCGAGCTCCTATGGACCGACCGCACCTCCTAAGCGGGAGCCACGCATCCCCACTCCGAGCCCGACCGAAAGGGAGGGTCCCCCACTACTGAGCCGCGCGCGTAAGCAAGCGGTATTTCGCGCCTCCTACCAGGCCTCTAAAGCCGCGTCAACTGCGGAATCCGGTCAGCCAGCGCCGGCAGCGGCGGGAAGTCCGTATATGGCTCCGTCTGATACCAATAACAAACCGAGAAGTAGTTATCGGCGCGGTCGTTCGAATCCCCGTGCTCGATCGTATGTTTCAAGTACCGGTTGAAAGTAACCGGATTCTCGGCATGCCAGCGGTACAGGCAATAACGGCCCCCGGTGTGCTCCGGAGTTGTAATATAGGACGCCCCATTGTAAAGGTAACCGAAGGGAATCGAGCCGTCGCGTCCGCCAAAGTCCCACGCACCGTTAAAGTAATCCTCCGTACCCGTACCCGTAATCCTCGGATTCTCCTGGTCATCGATGAAGATCATCTCATCGCCTTCGCCCATCCAGTACTCGGTGTTCTGCAGGACTCCGAGAGTAACCCCCATCAGATGACCGGTGCCATGTATCTCGGCAAACACATAGTTTTGCCTGCCGGATAAGTTCAACCTCGGCTGACCCGTCGCGAACTGGACAGCTTGGTTCGGCGTCTTCTGCCTATACTGCGCATGAAAGTACATCACATCGGCCGGAAGACTGGAACTTAGCTCATAGTCGATGTTATAGTAGAATGCATCGACCGGAACCTTGGCGTCATTCGTGATCGTCAGCCGCGCCGACCGCCGGAAAGGCATCGGGAAATAACTGTTCAGAGCCCGAACCGGAGAGCAATTCAGAAAAGCGGACTGATAGACAAAGAAGGTGTTGAGATTGAGTCCGAAGAAGTCCCCGATCGGAGTTTCGACACTAGGCTTCGGGTTCCCGTCCCAGTAAGCGCGCAAGACCATGTCCTTCAACTGATCCGGACTCCGCGCGGCAAAGGCAAACCAGATATGCGAGATCGATCCGGGACCTTCCGATTCAAAAACAACCCTGGTAGCGCCGGGTCCGATGGGAACCGAATCCGCGTTGCCGCCGGTCCGGTCATAACTCGACTGCTTGAGCGAGATATGGTGCATGCGGCGCGCAAAGGCCGGCAAGCTGGATGCGGAGCCTTCAGGCGGCACCGCGATTGCCTGAGCATTGACTGGAAGCCGGGAAGCGGCGGAAAGGCCGGCAAATCCAGCCAGACGGCGCAGAAAGCCGCGGCGCTGCGCGGGAAGCGAATCGGGAAGCATCGCCGGAATTATAGCGCGCAGCGCGTGCTACCAATGAAGACGATGAGCTTGGCTGCGGGACTCTGCGACACATGCCGTCACAAACGCGAGATCCGGTCGGACCGCGGATCGGTCTTCTTCATGTGCCTCCGCTCCTTTACCGATGCGGCATTTCCGAAGTATCCGCGATTACCCGTGCTAAGCTGCGCAGGCTATGAACCCGACATCCGAAAAGCCGCTGATTGATAAGTTGGGCGTGAAGGTCGACCGCCGGGTGACGGTGATCGCCGTCGATGATACGGAGTTCCGTGCGGCCCTCGAGTCACGCTGCGGCGCGGTATCCGGCAGACTCCGCCAGGATACGGATCTTATCTTCTACGGAGCCGAATCTCGCCCAGACCTGACTC
>NZ_CAJCHS010000279.1 GCF_903970205.1 Nevskia soli
CTCCGGAACTTGTTCTTGGGATTGTGCTTCGAGAGAGTCTTGGTGATGGCCGCGGTCAGGGTCGTCTTGCCGTGATCGATGTGGCCGATCGTCCCGATGTTGATGTGCGGCTTGCTGCGGTCAAATTTTTCTTTCGCCATCGTCGTTTATCCGTCTGGGTATTGGTCTGTCTTGAGCTTAATTAAGTGAGGCTGAAATTCTGGAGCCGTTGACCGGGATTGAACCGGTGACCTCGTCCTTACCAAGGACGCGCTCTACCATCTGAGCTACAACGGCCCGCTTCGGACTGCAAAACCTGGTGGACAGGGAAGGATTCGAACCTTCGTAGCCCGCAAGGGGCGACAGATTTACAGTCTGTTGGTTTTAACCACTCACCCACCTGTCCTCAACCACCTGCGGCCTGCCAACTCCATTTTGCGTCAACGCCGGTCAAACCGCAAATCGACGTGCAAAACCGCGCGGACGGATTGCACCCGCGCAGCAACTACGGTATCAGAGTGCGCTTGATTGTTCAGCCGGGACCCTACGGACGCGCAGGAGAGGGCTGCCTAATTTCGCAGCAACGAACAGTTTACCACGGGTTAGGTTGGATAGAGGCTACGCTACCTCGAGCATTTCGGCCAGCGATCAGGTGCCGGCACGAGTTCCATCGCGAATTTCACCAAGTTTTCGGACCGGGAACCGTGACGGTCGCAAAGCGTGCCGCTCCTCCTCCCGCCGGTTGAGGCGCTTATGATGAGCAAATGACAGCGGAACAGCAGGCTACGCTGAACAAAATCATTTGGGTGGACCCGGGACGGCTGAGCGGCGAACCGTGCTTCAAGGGCACGCGGGTTCGGTACAGGTACTGATTAGAATTTCAGGATAGACGACTTTCTCAAGGGATTTCTGTCGGCCGAACGCGACCGGGTGGTTCAGTTCATCGACCTCGCGAAGGATCATCTCCTCGCGTGCGTATCCTGTTAGACGATTGCGTACATGTTAGACGAGTGCGTACATGCAGGCGTGCGAGCTGCATTTCCGAATCATGCCACCCGGACTTATGGCCGAGGTCGGATGGAATGGACGTAAGGATAAAGAGTTCCTTGGCGACGCCGAACGTGCTTTCGACGTGTTTGTGACAATCGACCGAAAGATTGCGTTCGAGAACGACCTGCCACGATTTTGACTCGGATTCGTAATAGTCCGCGTAAAGAGCAACGTGATCACTTCGTGGATGCCGATCTTCGATCGACTTCTCGATGCTGCGGAAACCGTGAGGCCGGGAGAGATCGGCTACGTCAGCGCGCTGAGGATCTAGAGGAACACGATTTTTTATCGTCAACAGACTTGGGGGAGAGGGCTGCCTAGCACCAGCCCCATTCCTGTTGCGGCTGGCATGGGGACGGAGTGACCCATCCCCCTCCATTCCAGCAGGCGCTTGACATCTGCTCTAAAAAGAAATAGCGTCATTTGCATTAGGGTTTTTGGGTTAGGCTAGTGCAAGAGACCGTTTGGGGGAGATCCACGTTGATGAATTCCAGAAGAGCTTATTCTTTAAGCAGGTTATTTTCGTGCGGATTGTTACTCGTGCTGCTGAGCACGTCCGCATTCGCGCAGTTCCGCGCTGCGCTACAGGGCACCGTGGTGGACACCAACGGGGGGCTCGTGCCGGAGGCGACCGTTACGTTAACGAGTCAGGAAACGAACGAAACACGCACGGCGACAACCACGGGTGAAGGCGTGTTCGCCTTTACAAATCTTGCGCCGGGGCGTTACTCGGTTGCAGTCGAAAAGACCGGATTCTCGCGGAAGACTCTGAGCGACGTTCAGATTGAGGCCGAACAGGCTCAGTCGATCCGCGTGGCGCTGGATGTTGGCTCGACGACGCAGTCCGTCACGGTGGCCGCGCCTGAGGCCGAGGCTCTGGACACGGAAACCGCGATGGTAGGGGGCACGATTACGACGAGGGAAGTGCAGGAACTTCCTTCGTTCAGCCGCGATCCGTACCAGTTACTACAGCTCGCGCCGGGTGTTTTCGGAGATAACTCGATCGGCGCGGGCGGCGGCGGTACGTCGCTGCCCGGCACCAACAAGCCGAGTCCGGGCTCCACGGACAGTATTTTCATGGTGGAAAACGGACCGGGCATCATCGCCAATGGCACGCGTCAAAACTCGAATAATTTCCAGATCGACGGGTTATCGGTGAATAGCACGGTATGGGGCGGCTCAGCGGTGATCACGCCGAACGAGGAGTCGGTCAAGGAAGTACGCGTCATCGCGAATAACTACGATGCTGAAAACGGGCGCACGAGCGGCGCTCAGGTCGAAGTGGTTTCGCAGAACGGCACCAACCAAGTCCACGGCAGCGCGTTTTTCAAATGGCACCGGCCCGGTCTGGATGCCTATCAGCAGTACAACGGTCCGGGAACCCCGAGTCCGGTGGAAAAGGATGAAGCTAGATTCAACCAATTCGGCGGCAGCGTCGGGGGACCGATAAAGAAGAACAAGCTCTTCGCGTTCTTCTCCTACGAGACGTTACGCAACGGCGGTCTTTCGCAGGCAACGGGTTGGTTCCAGACTCCTCAGTTCCAGCAGAGCGCCGCCGCGCCGGGAAGTATCGCGAGTAAGTTCCTTTCTTACCCGGGAACGTCTCCTGTCGGCACAGTCATCAATATGACTTGCGCGCAGGTCGGTCTGCCCGCAACGCAGTGCCAGAACGAGCCCGGCGGACTCGATATTGGTTCCCCGCTGAAGACGCCGTTGGGTACTTCGGATCCGACTTATGGCCAGACCGGCACTCCCTATGGAGTCGGCGGCGGTCTGGATGGCATTCCCGACGTTGAGTTTGTGGAGACCAACACTCCGAACACCACCGTCGACGCGCAGTATAACGGCCGTCTGGACTTCGACGCGAGCAGTAAGGACCACATCACGTACAGCATCTACTGGGTTCCCGTGCATACGTTCTCCTATAACGGCCCGGCGGAGGCGGCGAATGCCTGGAATCACTTCTCCACAGCGGAAGCACAATCGGGTATCTATACCCATACCTTTTCGCCTACTGTCCTCAACGAAGCCCGCTTCGGTGTGAGCGGATGGTTCTGGAATGAAATCACAAGCAATTCGCAGGAACCTTTCGGGCTGCCGAACGCCTATATCAACGGCGAAGGCAGTATCGGTGTTTCGCAATTCGGCCCCCCAGGTCCGAGCGTCTTCAATCAGAAGACCTACAACGCCAGGGACACGCTGACCAAAGTGCAAGGCAGCCATTACATGAAGTTTGGGGCTGATTATTCCAGGGCGCAATTCCTGGATACGGCTCCCTGGGCGGCCCGGCCGAGTTACAACTTCTACAACATCTGGGATTTCGCCAACGATGCGCCTCTCAATGAGAGCGGCGATTTCAATCCGGTAACAGGCGTACCGACGGCGGCGACTAAGAACATCCGCTTCAATATCACCGCGTTGTTTGTGCAGGACGATTGGAAAGTAAAGCCGAACCTGACGATCAACATGGGCCTCCGATGGGAGTACTTTTCGCCTTTATCGGAAACCGACGGGAATATCAGCAACGTGGTTCTCGGATCGCAGCCCGATCCTCTCGCCGGCTTGTATATTCAAAAGGGAAAATTGTTTAATACGACCAAGCGGGACTTCGGTCCGCAGCTTGGGTTTGCCTGGAGTCCCTCCGCATTCCACAACAAGTTAGTGGTTCGTGCAGGCGGCGGAATCGGCTACAACCTCGAACAGTTAGCAATTACTTCGAACGGCCGATTCAACCCGCCGTTCCTGACTTCGTTCACGCTTTACGGTTCCAATATTCTTTACGCAACGGCTTCTAGCCTGACCGACTTGAACGGATACCCATCGAACCCGGCGACCGTTCAGCAGTTCAATTCGGCGGGGCTCCCGACCACCGGCGCCGCTTTGAGTCTGACGGGCTTCCCTCAGACTTTGGATCCCACCATGACCATTCGATACTCGGCGGATGCCGACTACGATCTGGGTCATAACTGGGTAGCTTCGCTGGGGTTCCAGGGCAGCCAGAGCCGGCATTACGGGATTCAGAACTTCCTGAATTACACGCTCTACCCTTCATCGAATCCGCAGGTGCAGTCGCTTGACTGGTATTCGAATGACGCGAACTCCAGTTACAACGCGATGCTTGCCGAAGTGAAGCACCGGTTCTCAAGATCGTTCGAGATCGATGCGCAGTATCGGTATGCGAGCAGCCAGGACGAGGGCTCGCAGGATTACTACGTGAGCATGTATCCGTGGAACCTAAACTACTCCAAAGGACCGTCCGACTTCGACGTAAGGCACAATGGCAAGTTATGGGGCATCTGGAATCCCAGTATCTTTACCGGCGGCAACTCGTTTATGAAGTCGGTGTTCGGCGGCTGGACCGTGAGCGGGATCTTCAATGCTCACAGCGGATTCCCCTGGACTCCGGAATACTGCAACACGGGCAACGGCGTGGTGTATCCCAACAGCGGATTCGGCTGTCTCTATCCCGGCAGTTACACAGGCGGGGCCGGCAGTAGTTACAGCAACTCTACTTTTGAAACACCGAATGGGAATTTCCCCAAAGGCGCGCTGGCTTACTTTACGGTACCCACGTGGCCGACCAACGGGATTCCCCCTCCGCCCGTGGGAGTTTCGCGCAACATGTTCCGGGGCCCGAACTACTTCTCGACGGATATGACTTTGGCGAAGGCGTTTGCTTTACCGCACTGGGGGTTCCTCGGGGAGAACGCCAAGCTGAACTTGCAAGCCAGCGCTTACAACATCTTCAATCAGACGAACCTTACGGTTCCTTCGGGCGGGTACACGGTGATCAGTAACGACGGTGTGACCAGTAACCCGCAGTTCGGTGAGTCGCCGGGGGCGTATGGCGGCCGTGTTGTCGAGTTACAAGCGAGGTTTAGCTTCTAACTCGAGGGTCGTGTCACTTGATCGGCAAATGGGCGGCGCTGCTCTTACTTTGGGTAAGTGGGCTCGCCGCCCAGGACATCGCTCGGGACGCGGCTTCCGCTCTCGAAAACGATCGTCTGGACGAAGCGCTCGCGCTATATCGAAAGGGGGTTGCGGAGAACCCCCGGTGGACTGAAGGTTGGTTTCATCTCGGAACGCTGCTTTACGACCGCGATGACTATGTCGGCGCCGCGGCCGCCTTCCAACGAGCTGCGGCATTAGATCTGAAATCCGGGCAAACACTCGCGATGCTTGGCCTATCGGAGGCCAAGCTGGGGAAGAGCGCCGAGGCATTGGACCATCTGAGAACCGCCCGGAAACTGGGGATTCCAGACGACCCGCAGCTGCGCCGTGTGATGCTCTATACCCTGGGGACTCTATGGCTGGATCGCGGCGAGGATCGCGGAGGCTTCGACTATGCGCAGGAGGCGCTGGATGCACTCGCCCGTGAGGGGGTCGAATCGGATGAACTTACGGATGCGCTCGGCCGGGCCGTTCTTCGCATTCGCCCGCCGGGCGGCGATCCGAAGCTGATCCGGGCTTTCGGCGAGGCAGAAGTCCTGGCTTCGCGGCGCAGTAAATCGGTCGAGGCCCGAGCTAGCTACCAGAAGCTCGCGGAGACTTACGCAAGAGTTCCGGGTGTACAGTTCGCCTACGGGAAGTTTCTTTTGGACAATCACTACGAAGAGGAAGCCCTGGCGGCGTTCAAGAAAGAACTGGTAAACACGCCGCACCATCTGCTGGCGCGATTGGGAATAGCGGGCATCGAAGCGCAGTCGAATCCCGCCGAGGCGCTCCATTTCGCCGAAGAAGCGGTAAAGCTCGCGCCTCGCCTGCCGGAAGCGCATTACCTGCTTGGCTTAGTAATTCTGAACCTCGGCAACAACCCCGATCGTGCGATCGCCGAGTTAGAGACGGCGCAGCGCGGGGAGCCTACTGTAGCCAAGGTCTACTTCGCGCTCGGTCGCGCTTACGCTCGGGCAAATCGCGCCGCCGATGCCGCCCGCGCCCGCGCGGAGTTCGCCCGTCTGGATAAGCTAGCCGAGGGCAATACCACCAATTAGTCGTTATAGACTTTAGAGGTGCGTACCGTTGCTGCTTTCATGTTGCTAATGACCGCCGGGGTTCTCCAGGGTGAATCGGCAGCCGGGGTCCAATGGAAGGCGCCTTCGGGCTGGGTAAGTGAACCGCCGCGGCCGATGCGGGCGGCAACTTATGACATTCCCGGCCCGCGCGACTCGCCGGAACACAGCCAATGCGTCGTGTACTTCTTCGGTGCGAATCAGGGCGGAACTGTCGAAGCGAACCTGACCCGCTGGAAGAGTCAGATGCTGGGGAGCGACGGCAAGGAAGCGGTAGCGAAGGTGCAGACACGCACGATACACGGGCTTCGCATGACGACTATTGATACTTCAGGAACCTATACGGGAATGGGCGGCCCAATGGCGGCAACGCCGGTCAAGCCTGCGCCAGGTTACCGATTACTTGGAGCGATCGTTGAAGCGCCCGGGGGCGAATTATTCATTAAGTTTGCCGGGCGTTCCGGATTGGTCGGAGCAGCCGCTCATGACTTTGAGATGCTGCTTGATTCGTTCGCGCCTGACGCGCATAGGTGAGAACTTCCTGGTTCACTGTCGCGGCTCGGAATGAACTGTAACTATGTCCCCGGAAACTGAGGATGCGGACCGCCGGTAAGCGGTCCGCACACTTTTAGGTCTATCGGTTAGTTGTTACCGGGCGATCTGTACTAACCGCAGCGATCCGCTGTTCGAGTGAATCTCGGTCAGCACGTTACCCTTCGGACTGTGCTCGAAGGTGAGCCCCGGGATAGCGGACGCGCCGCCGCCCGTAAGCTCCGGCTCCGCGATCAACATAGCACTGCCGCGACGCCCTTGAATGAGCACCAGCCCCGCGCCATTTTCGCGCATCACCGCGTACTCTCCCGCCGGGAGCGTCGCCGCACCGGCACGAAACGGAAACGGAACATTAACCTTAGCTGCCAGATCCTGCGCCCGCACCGTACCTAGACTTGCAATTCCCAGCGAAATTGCCAAGACACACGTTTTCCTTAAGTTGTTCATACTGTTTCTCCTGATTAGTTGTAAGTTGTCGATGCTCCAGCGTTACTTTGCCGGGGCCTTCGTGACTGGTCAGTCTCGAGGAAGGCGGTTTGGCAAAAACCTTTGCCGTGACTCCAAGTTAGCAGTGCCGCCTCTGAAAATCCAATTAGAAGTTTCGATGGAAGCTATACGGCGTGTTTTCAATTAGTTACCCGATATTCATTCATCGAGAACATAGTCTCAATGTAGTAGTTTGGCTGCCCCGTTACAATCTAGATAAATGAGTAGGAGCCCGGAGACTCGTATCATCGGCGGCGGAGTGATCGGCCTATCCATAGCGTGGCGTTTGCAGTCGCGCGGAGCAAGCGTAACGGTCTTCGATGCGGCCTGTGTGGGATCGGGAGCGAGTTGGGCTGCCGCTGGAATGCTAGCCCCCGGCGGCGAGTTCGAGGAGCATTCATTCTGGTCCGAGGCCGCAATTCGGAGCCTGAAGCAATATCCCGACTTCGTTGGACAACTGGAAGAAGCTTCCGGGACGTCGATCGATTTTCGTGTGTGCGGCGCTTTTGAGCTTGCGTATTCGGAGGCGGAAGCACTTCGTATTCAAGCGCGAGCCGCGAGTCAGGATACGGCGGGTATCTACTCTGAGCAATTCCCTGCGTCGCGCGTTCCAGGTATCCGCACGGGCGCTTGCGCGGCACAGTACTATCCATACGACGCTGTCGTGAATCCACGAGAGTTACTTTATGCCTTGAAGACGGCAGCGCAGCGGGCGGGGGTAAAGTTTCGCGAGTATAACCCGGTCCGGCAGATTGCGGCGAACGATCCTTACGATGCCACGGTTATTGCCGCGGGCGCCTGGAGCAGCGCAATCGATTCTCCGGTCCTGATACCGGAGACGAAGCCGGTACGCGGTCACTTAGTGGCTTTCGACGAATACGCTGGACTGTGCGACTCGATCGTCCGCCACGACCACACCTATCTGCTACGCCGCGCCGGCAACATCATCGTGGCGGGCTCTTCAACGGAAGAGGCCGGGTTTGAGCGGACACTCGACGGGTGCGTGGCGGCTAACATAGCCAGACGGGCGGGCGATCTGATCCCTGCGCTGGCCGGATCGAACTATGTCGCCTGGAACGGACTACGACCGGCATCTGACTCCGGTCCGGTGATGCAGCGGGTCGAAGGTTCCAACGTATGGCTGGCCTACGGGCATTATCGAAACGGAATTCTATTGGCGCCCTATACGGCGGAAACCATCGCGGACGAAATCATGCAGGCCAATTCGCGAATGGATTCACCTTCGCCAGCCGCGCGTCTGCGATGAGGTCCGACACACGCTTCCGGCGCTTATAAAGAGCATCTAGAACGCGGTCGAAGGCGTCTTCATCGCCGCGCAGCCAATCGGACGGAATATGCCGCAGCGCCTCGTCGATAACATGCTCCGGAAAGTGGACCACGCGGTCGAGCCAGGGTTGGAAATCGTCCAGCGACCGCACGGAATTGTAGACCATCCTACGGCTGTAAAGACCCTGGACATGGGAGTTGATCAACTCCCAGTGGGGGCCGTTCAGAATGTAGCCATGGTCGATCATCATCGCTACAAAGCCCATGCGCCGCGGGTTCTCCTCAGCGAGTGGAAGCCACTGACTGATCTGCGCGCGAAAGAAGATGGCCTGGCGTCCATCCGAGTTACCGGTCCACTTATCGAAGACTAAAGCGCCAAGAAAATCGCGGAGGTTATGCAGCTTCCCGACTAACTGATCGGGCAAGAAATCGTAAGTAGCGACGCGGTCGGGATCGCCTGGAAATCGAGACCCGAAATGCCAGCCGGGTTCGGGCGCGATCGTCTTCGTTCCGAGTTGCATGCGCGCTTCCGGCGAATTGCGGATGAAGTCTTCGTCGATTGCGACGACCATTGTTTCCGGGGCGGATATCTGCAGAAACTTCAGTAGCTCCGACGCCAACAGCTCATTCGGAAGAATGCGCCGGTGTTGGGGGTTATTCGCAAACTTGACCACGTAAGCGTAACCGTCATCGCACTCGATCAAGTGCGCCTGCGCCCCGCCGCGCATTCTTCGCAAGTGATGGCGTGCGCGGATCGGCATCGATCCCCTATTATGGGTTACACGATCCGGCAAGCCTAAACACGGTGCGGGTTTGCGCGGCTACTTCGGCGGCGCGGGCGTATTCGGGGCCGAGGATGCGGTGGCTGCCGGCGGTTTCGCGGCAGGCGTCCGCCGGACCGGATGCGCGCGGTTCCGCATCGCCATGAGTACCTTGCCTTTGATACCGGCCTTGACCAGTTCCAACTGCCCGTTGGTACTCATATCGAAAGCAACCTTCGGAGCTCCCTTGATGATTTCCACCAGGTTTTCTTCATCCAGGCCCTGTTTGGCGAACTCAATCACTTGCTCATTGGTTAACGCTTCAGTATTGCTTGAATCGGAGCTTGCCTTCGAGGTATTGTTTGAGGCGGCCGGCGCCGCGGATTTCGAAGGTTCGTTCTTAGCCGTGACTGCGGATGCGGTGTTACCCAGGCGCGCATAGTGAGCCTGAGCTGTCGTTATCCGATTCTGCGCATCCAGGAATTCTTTCTCGTGCGGATCGGCATCTACGGCTTTTCCGTAATTAATGGCAGCCTCGTCCAGATACTTCTTGGCAGCCTGGTTATTCTCCGCCTGATAAGCCAGCGCCTCGTAACCGACGCCTATGTTATACAGGCGATAAGCATCGTCTTCCTTGGAGTCGAGCGGTTTCATCGTTTCCAACGGCTCCAGCATGCGATTCCAAAGACCCTTATCCGCGAAATCGTTGTACTGATCCAGCTTGCCTCGCGCCAGCTTGACTTCGACGTTCTCGTCAGTCGTGGTCAGGCGCGCCGTGATTTGATCGACTACTTTCTTGAGAAGAGTCTGCTGGATTTCCGGCGCGGTCGGTACCGCTTCCTCGGCTTTTTCCTCTCCCGACTTTCCTTTGAACGGGTTCAGTTTATGAACATCGAAGCCGGACCCGGTTTGTTTCCCCGCAGCGTTGAACTCTTGCGCGTACTTCGCCGTGATGTTATCGGCATCCAGCACCTTGCCGTGAGCGTCTTTCACCTCATAGGCGACGTTGACCGACCCGGTGATCTCCTGAAACTGACGCGGCGTCATTTGGGTTTGCATCTTGCCGTTGACCTTCACCGGAGCCGGCACGTTGCGCGTGACGATTTTGGCGGGGGGAATCAGAAGGCTGGTGATCTTACACTGAATGGTCGTCTCGGGATGCGAAGCATCGATCTTAAATTGGTTATTGTTCTTGAGTAGCTCCGCTTCCAGAGTTTCCTTGAGCTTGTCGACGGCAAAGGTATTCTGCTTGTCGGTAGCGGAAACGGTGATGCCCAGGGTTCCGCCTTTCAACGCGACGGTCGCCGGTAGCTTGCGATGAAGCGTAACCGCGCGCTTGCCCTTCAAGAGGCCCTGCCCGAAGCCTTGCGCGCGGCTATCCGGAGCGAGTACCAGCGGTAGAAAGAGCGCAATCAACAGCTTCGCGCGAGACATAGGACTTCGATTCGGAATCGTATCACAGCTTTGGCTTATATGCCAGACCAGGCTATGGGCTCGACCCGGCGGACAACCACCAGAAAGCTAAATGCTCCAATGACCAAAAAACAGCAGGCGATTACAAAGGCCGCACGATAGTGGCCGGTGAACTCGATCACCCACCCGGTGAACCACAGGCCGAGCATTCCGGGCAGGTTTCCGAGCGCGTTTTGAATACCGGTCCACTTACCCGCGGCGTGAGGGCCGGCCAACGTCTGAGAGATCGCCCAGCAGTTTGAGGTGAACAGCCCGAAGCTCGCGCAGGCAATCGTCAGGAACGCGATGGAAACGCCGTTGTTCCTGACCAGCATGGCCGGCAGCATCAACGTCGCGAGCAGGAGTCCGGATGCCACGGCGGTCTTACGCACCTTGTTTGCAGAGAGTCCGCGGGCGATCAGGCGATCTGAAAACCAGCCGCCCAACAGCGACACGGCGGCTACGCCCCAATACGGTCCGGACCCCAGGACGGCCAGATCGTGATGCGAGAGATGACGTTCGTTCTCGAAGTAGGGCGGCAGCCAGAACACCATGAAGTACCAGGCGTAATTGCTGCAGATTAGGCCAATGAACGTTCCCCAGGCGGACCGCTCGCGCAGGATCTCGCGGAATGTCGGGCACGTTGGGGAGCCTGACGCGGCGGTCCGTTCGCTGGATCCAATGGCGCGCGAGTCGCTGGCGGCCCAGGGAATCAACCATAGAAGGCTCAGCGCGCCCGTTGCCACGAAAAACGCGCGCCACCCGAAGCGTTCCATGGCGAGGCCGCCAATGAGCACTCCCAGGGCCGGACCGAGCTTCGACCCGGCGTCGATCAGGGCGTTGGCGCGGCCGCGCTGTTCTTCGCGAAAGTCGCCCGCGAGCATTCGGGAGTATGCGGGATACGCCACCGATTCTCCGGCCCCAAGCAGCAACCGGACCGCCACGAGGGAGGCCGCGCTGGTAACCAGGCCGGTCGCCAGCATGGCGAACGACCACACAAGATACCCTACCGCGTACACCCACTTGACGCGCCAGCGATCGACCGCATAACCGGCCAGGAGCTGGAAGGCGGCGTAGGTCCAGAAGAAGGCCGCGAAGATGGATCCGAGCTGCGTGGTCCCGATGTGCAGCTCGCGAGTGACGTAGCCTTGGGCGACCGAAAGCGTGCCGCGATCGACATAATTGATGCAGACGGAAACGACGAGCAATGCGAGCAGCATGCCTTGCGCGCGGGTGAATCGGGTCGTGTGCGCCGTAGCTCGAATGGCCGTTCCCACGTTTGCGCGTCAGTTTATCGTATGCGCTGTGATATTCAAACGATTGCGGTATCCTGATTGGGTATAAACCCTCCTCAGGCGCGGTAGCCAAGTGGTAAGGCCAAGGTCTGCAAAACCTTTATTCGTCGGTTCGATTCCGACCCGCGCCTCCAATCCAAACACGGAAACAAGAGAGGCCGGTCCGTTGCCTTCAAGGAACTAAAATGGAGCCTCAGTGGGGTTCGCTTTCTCTTTTGGAAATCACGGGTTCCCGGAGTCCCGGCTCCACACTGCTGAAACACTTCGGCGTTCCGGCCGGTAACATCGCTACTGCGAGCCGCCAATTTCCGATAACCGCTCGAGTCGATATCCAATCGGCGCTTGATGAGATGTTGCGCAACCGTCCGGGCACGACGCTGCTCGGAATCCTCTGGCAGAACCCGCACGAAGCCCCGTCGCTCGCACAAGTGCTGGGAGAAGTTCAACATTTCCCCATCAATTCGGGACCGATCCAACACGACGAGATCGACATCGGCGAAGCGGTCCCGGTGCGGTGCCTGAAGAACGGGCTTTGGCTGTCGCGCGAGAAGGATCAATTGGAGTGGCCGCCGGCGAAGCTGGAGCTAAGGTGTCCCAGGATCTGTTTCGCGATCTCGAATTGCTGGTGAGCAAAGCGCGGACGTACCGGGGACGTGTCATCTCTCTGGAGGGGCACATCGATCCGATGGGCGGCGGGAGTATGGTCAAAGTGCATCGGCTGGCTAAAGTCGATCGCAATGATGTCATCCTGCCAGGTAAAACTCTCGCGACACTAGATCGGAACGTAGCGGGATTCATTCGGGCGCGGGAACAGCTCAAGGGACTACAGTTTCAGGCGCGAAAGGGCCTACTCTTTTTACTTCCGCCTGGCGCGTTTCCTGCAGCCGTCAATGATGGTGAAGCATCGTCCAGATCCCGTCGCTATTGCTCGCGTTGAATTCATCAACCAATCCCCCTCCGCGCCGAGCGTTAACCGTACGTGAGATCGGTGCTCTGTCCGACCTCGATAATGTAACCGTCAGGATCGCGTATGTAGCAGAGAATCTCGCCGTCCCTCGCAATCGGCTCCGTGATGAACTCGGCTCCTCGACTTTTCCATAACTTATAGCACGCTTGAATATCCGCAACGC
Organism: Nevskia soli; assembly: GCF_903970205.1. Classification (GTDB taxonomy): domain Bacteria; phylum Acidobacteriota; class Terriglobia; order Bryobacterales; family Bryobacteraceae; genus Bog-113. The sequence continues at coordinate 13,002 of NZ_CAJCHS010000279.1, forward strand.
GGATGTTCATAAAGCTGCTGATCTTATCCGGGTCGGGGACGCTTAGCGCTACTGTTGGCTTGTCTGGGGTGGGCCCGCCCCCGACGTTGACAATGAGCCACGTATTCGCAAGCTGAATGTGCCCAGACGCACCCTTGCTGTCGCCTCTGCTCAGAATGCGGCCCCCGAAAACTCTTTCATAGAAATCGGCCGATCGGTCGATGTCGGCCACGGTGATAAAACATGTCACTGTGAACCCGTCGCGCGGGGGCATCTCATAGCTCTTCGGTTCGATTTGTTCGCTGCTCATTGACGACCCCTCTCAATACTGTGCTACCTGCTCCCTATTAAGCCTGACGAGGAAAGGCAAAACAATCCGGCCAAGTCTCGCGCGATACTTGGGTATCGTTTTGCAAGTCCGATAAGGCCGTTATCCGTTAACTTGCCTGCAGGAGGAACCATGGAACCTAGCCGATATCTTACAGAATTTAAGTTCCTGCGATTTCCGGCTCCTTTCCAACCAGGACAATCCCCCTCACGCGCGAGGAAACATTCGCAGCAGCGGGTGTGGCTTAAGTCATCCGATCGAACAGCTCCAGGTCGGATGTCGCGGTTTCGGCCCCGATCGAAGTCCTCCAGGTAACGCTTGGTGTCCCGGATCGTGGAGGGAGAGTCGGGCGCGCCAGGTTTCTTCTGACCGGCACAACAAGTGACTATTCAAGGTAAGACTGACAGGTTCACTGGAACTATGGCGCGGTCCGACTCCGCGGTAGCTTGCCTTTCCGCAATCAGGGGTGTCAAAACCGACACCCTCACGGTCGCGGCTCCCTCGAACCCCCAAACATACACCGGTCCACCCTGCTAGATTCCCTTTTCATCCGAACTCAGTAAAGGAATGAATCGATTCGCTTCCGTGAGAGGGACCGGAGGCTGGACGAGGCCGCGTGCCAATACGCTTGGGGGCTTCGCCAGCACGCTAACTCCTCGGAACGCTGCCATCATGACCAACGAGGCGCAGAGTCGGCATCGCATCCACGCAAGCGTTAACCGTACGTGAGATCGGTGCTTTGTCCGACCTCGATAATATAACCGTCAGGATCGCGGATGTAGCAGCGAATCTCGCCGTACTTGGGAATCGGTTCGGTGATGAACTCGGCTCCCCGACTTTTCCATAACTTATAGCACGCTTGGATATCCGCAACGCGGATATTCATAAAGCTATTGATCTTATCCGGGTCGGGGACGCTGAGCGTTACCGACGGCTTGTCGGGGGTCGGCCCGCCCCCGACGTTGACGAGGAGCCACATATTCGCGATCTGAATGTACCCGGGCGCGCCGCTGCTGTCGCCTCTGCTCAGAATGCGGCCGCCGAAGACCGTTTCATAGTAGCGGGCCGATCGTTCGATGTCGGCGACGGTGAGAAAGTAGGCGACGGTGAACCCTTCCCGCGGGGGCATCTCGTAGCTGTTCTGTTCGACTTGTACGGGGTTCATTGATAGCTCCTTTCGATAACTTGCGCAGAATATGAGTTAGAGATTACTACAGACATTCGACTTATCTGCCAAGCAGCTTCGAACGCATTCCATCCTAGCGCGCGATTTGGCCCAGGTAGTATCCGAGCCGATTTTCAACATCCCCCGGCTGGTGGAAGCCGCGCGCCATCAGCGCTTTGATCCCATCCTGGGCGGCGGATCGCCCGAGCGAAGCAATGCAGGCATCCCACCCGGCGCCGAGCTCGACGTCCGGCGGCAGGCTGGTGTTGACGAGGCGCTTGGTGTTGGCGATCGCCCACTTGTCGAATTTGGCGATCCGGGTCGCGAGCGTCTCGACGAACGCGTCCAGATCGGCGTCGGGCAGGGCGCGATTCACGTAGCCGTAGGCCTCGGCTTGATCGCCGCCGATGTCTTCCGAGCTCAAGAGTACTTCCAGGGCGCGGTTTCGGCCGATGAGTTGGGGTAGCCGAGCCATGGGGCCGCCGCCGGCGACCATCCCCACACCCACTTCCCATTGCGAGATGATGGCCTTCTCGCGGCTTGCAAAACTCATGTCGCAGGCCAGCGTAATCTCGCTGCCATTGCCCGTCGCCCGCCCACGGATGAGGGCGATGGAAGCGACCGGCAAACGGGTCAGACGCGCGAGAAAGTCCGGCCAGGGCGGCAAGCCTGTGGGACCCTCCGGCATTGAGGTCAGGTCCTCAAGCTTTGCCAGAAAATCGGAGTGATTCAGGAAGTAGCCGTCGACCGCGCTGTCGAAGACTACGACCCTGACGTCTTCATCGGCCTCGAGCTCGTGCATAACCTCTTGGAATTGCTTGACCATTTCCGGCCCCATGACGTTGATCGGCGGATTGTCGATCGTGACACGCCAATAGGCGGCCGACCGACGGGTCACACGAATCTGCGCGGTGGTTGTCGGTGCGACCATCGTCGTCATGGGATTCTCCTGGAATCAGTAAGTCGAAGCCAACTCGCAGCCGGCCATCTTGATTGATTCATTCCGCCACAACACGCGTGGTCGCGCAATTGGACGATGGTATCGGCCATACTTTCGTATCGAAGAAGATGTCAACTTACGACTCATCCTTTCGAGAATCGCTGGTCTGCTTGTTCCATCCATGGAAGCGCGACAGGTCGCCCGCATTCCACGCCTCACGCAATCCCGGAGTGCTCAAATCCCAGTCCGGGCGGATCTCGCTTGTCACCACACGTAAATCGTGCCAAAGGTCAATGGCCGACGGGCGTCCCCAGAACCAGTAGCCGTTGTAGATGCTGTGAATCACGCGGCCCGGCTTGAGCACGAATGTATGCGGGATCATCGGATTATGCTCCGGGTCGGTGTATTCCGCGATGTCGAAGTCCTTTTGAATGGTCCTTTCGGTG
>NZ_CAJCHS010000280.1 GCF_903970205.1 Nevskia soli
GCCGGGATTTATCGACCTGCATTCGCACGGTCAGGACAATGAGAATTACCGTTTGAAAGCGCTGGATGGAGTGACCACCGCGCTTGAAATGGAGGTGGGCGCGAATCCAGTGGGCGACTGGTATCGGGCGCGCGAAGGCAAGGCGGTCGTCAACTTCGGCGCCAGCTCCGGTCACATTCCGGCGCGCATGCAGGTGATGCATGATTCGGGCGAATGGCTGCCGCGCGATCATGCCGTGACTGAGCCCGCCACACCCGAACAGCAGCGCGAAATTCTGGCGCGCGTGCGGCGCGGGATCGATGAGGGAGCGCTCGGAATCGGGCTCGGAATCGCGTATGTCCCGTCCTCGACGCGCGAAGAGATCCTCCAGCTGTTTCAGCTCGCGGCGGAATACCGCATGGGCTGTTTCGTGCATATGCGCAGTCCCGGGCCGATGGAACCGGGCTTTGTGGATGCGCTTCAAGAAGTGATCGCCGACGCCGCGATCACCGGCGCGTCGCTGCACGTCGTCCACCTGCCGAGCATGGCTTTCGCGCAAACCGACCTCGGGCTCGAGATGATTCGCGGGGCGCGCGCGCATGGGCTGGATGTAACCACGGAGGCGTATCCGTACACCGCCGGGATGACGCGGCTGGAAACCGCCGTCTTCGACCCCGGCTGGCAGCAGCGGTTAGGCATGAGCTTCGGCGATCTCGAATGGGTACTCACCGGCGAGCGCTTGACCGCGCAAACGTTCGCGGATTACCGGCGCCGCGGTGGAATGGTGATCCTGCATAACATTCCGGAAGACGCCGTGCGCCAGGCGATCGCGGATCCGATGGTGATGATTGCCAGCGACGGTCATCTGGAGAACGGAAAAGGACATCCGCGCAGCGCCGGGACGTATGCGCGCGTGCTGGGCAAGTATGTGCGTGACGACCACGCGCTGACGCTTACCGAGGCGATTCGCAAAATGTCGCTGGCGCCGGCTCAGCGGCTGGAGAACGTCAGCGCCGCGATGGGCAGGAAAGGACGCATTCGCGTGGGGGCCGATGCCGATATCGCGGTCTTCGATCCGGCCTCGGTGAGCGATCGCGCGACCTATGCGAACCCGGCGCTGCCATCGGTCGGGATGCGCTACGTTCTGGTAGGCGGAACGCTTGTGGTTCGGGACGGGAAATTGGTTGACGGGCTATTTCCCGGACGTGGAGTCAAGAGCCGCTAATGCGCGACCGCATCGCTCGCCGCATCACCCTGATCGCGATTCTGCTGGCGTTCACCATCGCCATGGGGACAGCCGGCTTTGTCTGGATCGAGCGCTATCCGGTGTTCGACGCGTTCTATATGACGCTGATCACGATCTCGACCGTGGGCTATGGCGAAGTGCATCCGCTCAGTCAGGCCGGACGCTATTTCAATTCCTTCCTGATCCTGTTTGGCGTGAGCGTGATGTTCTTCTCGGTGGGAGCCATCACGCAAATTGTGATTGAGCTGGAACTCCAGGACCCGTTTGGAAAGCGCAGGAGTAAACGCATGATCGACCAACTAGAGAAGCACGTCATTATCTGCGGATTCGGCCGGGTGGGCCGCAGCGTCGCGCATGAGCTGCAGAGCGCGGGAGCCCCGTTCGTTGTGATCGATCGCAATGAGGAGCGGGTGGAGCGCGCCATGGCCGCGGGGATCATCGCGTTCGCAGCCGACGCCACGCGTGACGAAGCGCTGCGGGCGGCGGGAGTTTCGCGGGCCATCGGACTCGTCTCGGCACTGGCCACCGACGCGGACAATCTGTTCGTGATTTTATCGGCGAAATCCTTAAATCCGAAGCTCAACGTGGTTACCCGGGCCGCGGAAGAAGAAGCCGAGGAGAAACTCAGGCGAGCGGGAGCCGATACGGTCTTCGCTCCTTACACCATCACGGGGCACCGGCTGGCGCAATCCATTCTGCGCCCGCACGTGTCGCGCTTTCTGGATTTCACCACGCAAACCATGGGGCTCGATGTGGCCATCGAACAGATCCAGGTCTCCGCGGGCACGGAATTCGCCTCGAAAACACTGCGGGAAATGCAGCTGCGGCGCGAGCTCGGGATCATCGTGCTGGCCATTCGAAAGCCCGGAGGCCAGATGATATTCAACCCGCCTGCGGATATGGAGATGTCTCCCGGGGATTTCCTGATCGCCATGGGCGAGGTGCCCAATCTGCAGCGCCTCGAGCGCTTGCTGCTCGGCGAAGAGCGATAGCGAGCGAATATACTGGCATCGATATGCGCTTACGTTGGATCGTCGTACTTACAGCTTTAGCGGCAAGCTGCGGGTTGCTGTGGTTCCGGCCGAGCCCTGGGGTGCGAGCCGCCGGCCGGCCTCCCATCATTGGAGTCGCGCACATTGGATTGCGAACGGACAATCTGGAGGCTTCGCGCAATTTTTACGGTAAGGAGCTGGGTTATCAGGAGCCGTTCTCGATCGACAAACCGGGCGGCGGCCTGATGCTGACTTACTTCAAAGTCAACGATCACCAGTACATCGAAATCTTCCCGGAGTTGCAGAACGACGCGCAAGACCGGCTCTCGCACATCGCGTTTGAAACGACGGACATTCAGCAGTTACGCGATTACCTGGCCGCGCAGGGAGTTACCGTTCCGGCGGCGCCAAACAAGGGGCGCGACGGGAACCTTAACTTCATGATCAAAGATCCGGACGGACATAATGTAGAGTTCGTGCAGTATATGCCGGGGTCGCTGCACACTAAGAACTTCGGTAAGTTCATGGCGGATGGGCGTATATCGGATCACATCATTCACGTTGGAATTACGATTCAGGATCGCACCGCGGCGGATCATCTTTATCGGGACATTCTTGGATTCCATTCCGTCTGGTACGGCGGCATGAAGGACAACGTGACGGACTGGGTCGACATGCGCGTGCCGGATGGAACGGACTGGCTCGAGTATATGTTGAACCAAAGGAACCCGAGTCCGCGAACACTGGGAGTGATGCATCATCTGGCGCTGGGAGTGCCCAATGTGCAGAAGAGTTACGAGCTTCTGAAGAGTCGCGGATATCAGACGGAAGCGCCGAAGATTGGACGCGATGGTAAGTGGCAGTTGAACTTATACGACCCGAATCATACGCGCGCGGAACTAATGGAACCGAAGCCGGTCGAGAAGCCTTGCTGCTCTGAGATGGAGTCTAAGTGAGGCTGATCAAACTCTGTTACTGAGTTCGGCATCACCCTCGGTTCACAAGCAAGATGAAAGGCGACCGTACAGCCCCACTCCGAGCCCGACCGAAAGGGAGGGTCCTCCGCGTCGAACGTGTATGTTGGGGGGCATTTTCGACTGCCCGGCTTCGATCTCGACGTTGGGGAGTTCCCCTTCGATAAGGCTTTCAAGTACCGGGGTCTAACTAGAGGTGCAGCCAAAATCCTAGGATCATCGTAAGCAGCCCGTATCCGAAGGCTTTTTGGGAGTCCGGAACGCTTTTCGAAAGGATGAGGTACATCCCCGCGATGCCGAATATCACGCTCGCAAGCAGTTTGGATTGCTGGGAGGAGGCCGGCTGGCTCGGTTGCACCTTCTGATGGCTTTGCAGTAGTTCCGCATTCGCCTGATCCAGTTCCTTCTGCAGCTGATTAATTTCATCCTGAACGCCGGGCGACGGCGCCCCTCCGTGAACCGGTTGGGCATGCGACTTGGCCGCCTTGAGTTTGGACTGAATCGCCTGTTGACGTTGTTCTAATTCAGCGGTAGGGCGAGGGGACGCCGCGACGCTGCTCTTTGGCGGATAAGCCGGGTGGGATTTATGGTGCGATTCGTAAACATAGCCTCCCACAATGATCAACCCAATAAAGAAGAGCGCGGCCGGCAAGAACTTCATGGCGAAATTGTAATGCAACGCCGGGCGGAAAACAACAGGAAACGAATTTGAAGCCCTCGACCCGAAGGCTGCACTGCTGCCAAGCTCACGATAACCCAACGCATTGCTAAGCTGAAGTTACACCCTAATGACATTTTCCGAGTCGTTTTTCGCCGCCAGGTTCGGCATCGAGCGGCGCGACCTGGAGCGCTATCTATCCGCGGCGCTTTCCCATGGCGGCGATTACGCTGACCTCTATTTCGAGTATCTGGCGACCAGCTCCATCGGCATCGACGAGAGTATCGTCAAATCCGCAACCCAAGGCGTTTCGCTCGGCGTCGGCGTGCGCGTACTGGCCAATGAGCGCACCGGATACGCCTATTCGGACGACCTCAGTCCCGAGAAAATCCTGAGCGCGGCGAAGATCGCGGCGTGCATCGCGAACGGGCCTTCGAAGGTGGAGAAAACGCCGCTCGAAGAAGGCTCGCGCCGCAATCTGTATCCGGTGTTTACCGCGCCGTCGGACACCGCTTTGGCCGACCGCGTTGACCTTGTGAAGCGCGCCGAGAAGGCTGCCCGCGCTTACGATTCCCGCGTGTTCCAGGTGCAGGCGACTTATGCGGACAGCTTACGGCATGTGCTCGTCGCGACTTCCGATGGCCTGCTGAATTTCGATCGCCAACCGATGGCGCGCCTGAGCGTGCAAGTGATGGCGCGGCAGCACGGAGCGGCGGCGCAGACCGGCTATTCGGGAGGCGGCGGCCGCGTTGAGCTCGATTTCTTCCTTAACCGGAGAACGCCTGAAGACTTCGCCAAAGAAGCGGCGCGCCAAGCTGTGGTGCAGCTGGATGCGGTGGAAGCGCCGGCGGGTGAGTCGGTGGTCGTGCTGGGTCCGGGTTGGCCGGGCGTGCTGCTCCACGAAGCGGTCGGGCACGGGCTCGAGGCCGACTTCAATCGCAAAGGTACATCCGCCTTCGCGGGCCGCGTGGGCGAGCAGGTCGCAAGTCCGCTATGCACCGTCGTTGACGATGGCACGATCGGCAATCGCCGCGGCTCGCTGAATGTCGACGATGAAGGCCACGTCACGCAGCGCAATGTGCTGATCGAAAACGGCATCCTTCGCGGCTATCTGCAGGACCAGCTTTCGAGCCGGCTGACCAATAACGCGCCCACCGGCAATGGACGACGCGAGAGTTACGAACACATCCCCATGCCGCGCATGACCAACACGTTCATGCTCGCGGGCGAGAGCGATCCCGATGAGATTATCCGGTCGGTACCGAAAGGTCTCTACTGCGCGAATTTCGGCGGCGGCCAGGTGGATATCACCAGCGGCAATTTTGTGTTTAGCGCGTCCGAATCTTACCTGATCGAAGGTGGCAAACTAACTCGTCCCGTGAAGAATGCAACGCTGATCGGCAACGGTCCCGAAGCTTTGAAATACGTCAGCATGGTTGGTAACGATCTGAAGCTGGACGAAGGCATCGGTACTTGCGGCAAGGACGGGCAGAGCGTTCCGGTCGGCGTCGGCATCCCTACCGTTCGGATTGACCGCATGACGGTCGGGGGAACCGCTTGAGCGAACTGCTGGACCTGGCGACGGAAGCCATCGAGCTGGCGCGCCGATCGGGCGCATCCGACGCCGAATGCACCATTGCTGAGGGCGAAGAGTTTTCGGTCAGCGTCCGATTGGGTGAGGTCGAGACGTTGAAACAGGCGGGATCGCGAAGTGCCGGCATTCGCGTGCTTCGAGGCTTTCACGTCGGTTCCGCTTACACATCGGACTTGTCGCGCGAGGGTGTCGGGAAGCTGGTGCAGTCCGCGCTGGAGATCGCGTCCGTTAGTGGAGAAGATCCGCTGGCGGGGCTGCCGGAAATTGACGAACTTGGGTCGCATGCGAACGACTTCGAATTGTACAGCGACGACATCGAACGCCTTGGACCCGACGCGCGCATTGATTTGGCGAAGCGTGCCGAAGCGGCGGCGTTGTGCGTTGACCCGCGCATCACGAACAGTGACGGAGCTTCGTTCGATTCGCATCGCGGGCGCCACGTGTTCGCCAACTCGCGCGGGTTTTCCGGTGAGTATCGCGCCAGTTCCTGTTCGCTCGGATGCGTGCCCGTCGCCAAGCAGGATGGGCGCATGGAGCGCGATTTCTGGTACAGCTCGGCGCGCGGCGTGGCGGACCTGGAAGATCCGGAGCAGGTGGGCCGCATTGCCGCCGAGCGCACCGTCAGGCGCTTAGGCGCCGTCAAAGTCGCTACACAAAAGGTCCCTGTTGTGTTCGAGTCGCGAGTTGCGCGATCCTTCGTGGGTTCGCTTTTCGGCGCAGTCGAGGGGCGCTCCGTGTACCGCGGTTCGTCGTTCCTGGCGGGCAAACGGGGTGAACGCGTGGCGAATGATCGCGTGACGCTGATCGATGACGGAATCACTCCCGGACGATTCGGCTCGCACCCGTTTGACGATGAAGGCGTCAAGACGCGGCGAACCCCGGTGATCGAGCGCGGCGTGCTTTCGAACTATCTGCTGAATTGCTACTCGGCGCGCAAGCTCGGCATGAAGACTACCGGCAACGCATCGCGCGGGATCACGGGGAACGCCGGCGTGGGCCACGGCAACTTCTACCTGGAAGCCGGAACGCGCACTCCTGAAGAGATCATCGCCGGACTTACAACCGGATTCTTCGTGACGGAGCTGATCGGTTCCGGCGTCAACATTGCAACCGGAGATTACTCGCGGGGCGCCTCCGGTTTGTGGATTGAAAACGGACGTCTGGCGTTTGCCGTTTCCGAAGTGACGATTGCAGGTACCATTCAAGAGATGCTTGCGAATCTGGAACCGGCGAGCAATCTCGAATTTCGCGGGTCGGTCGCTTCGCCGACGCTGCTGGTAGGAGAAATGACGGTTGGCGGACGTTAATACGAGCCTCAAGCCATCGAAAACGCGGATCGAAGTCTCTCCGGCTGCCATCGTTATCGCTTTGGTTGTCCTGGCCGGACTAGGTCTATTCGGATGGCTGACGTTTGGCCCGAAGCCTCCGCCGCCTCCTCCTGTTGTACTTACTCAGGAAGCGCGTAGTTATCTCTCGAATCTGAAGCTGAGCGATGTTAAGCCTCAGACCTCCGAAAGTTATGTCGGTAAGTCGCTATTCGAGATCATGGGCAAGATCACGAATGGGGGCAATCGGACTCTGTCTAACGTCACCGTGAACTGCGTGTTTTACGACTACTCCGGCAAGGAAGTTCATCGTGAGCTGGCGACGGTGGTCGGTAAGACCGGATCGCTGGCGCCGAACGCGACTAAGTCGTTTCGCCTCGCTTTTGACGATGTGCCGGATAACTGGAACCAGCAAATGCCGCTACTGGTCATCGCGCAGATCAAGTTCCAGTAAACCTGCTTGCCCGATACTCTAAACGCCCCGACGACGCCGACCGGCAGTAAGCGCTTGCTGCCGTGGCTGGTTGCCGTGGCGTTCTTCATGGAGTCGCTCGACACCACCATTCTGAATACCGCGGTTCCGGCCATCGCCGAGGCTCTGAAAGTAGCGCCGTTGAGTATGAAGGCCGTGCTGTCGAGCTATACCTTGAGTCTCGCGGTCTTCATTCCAATTAGCGGCTGGATGGCAGATCGCTTCGGCACGCGGCGGGTGTTTGCGTCAGCCATTGGCCTGTTCACCCTGGGTTCTTTCCTCTGCGGGCTATCGACCAACATCCACGTTCTGGTGGCGTGCCGGATTCTGCAGGGCTTCGGCGGAGCCATGATGCTTCCCGTCGGCCGCCTGACTATGGTGAGGACATTTGCTAAGTCTGAACTCGTCCGCGCCATGAGTTTTGTCGCGATTCCCGGACTCATCGGCCCTATGCTCGGCCCGGTAGCCGGCGGCTTCATTGTCGCCTATTTCCACTGGCGCGTGATCTTCTTCCTGAACATCCCGATCGGCTTGGTCGGACTCTACATGGTCGACCGGCACTTACAGGACTATCGTGAGGAGCACACGCATCCGCTCGATGTTACCGGACTTCTATTGTTCGGCTCAGGCATCGGTCTACTCTCCTATGTCCTGGAAGTCTTCGGCGAGCACGGGGCGGATCCGTTTGAGATCTCAGCGATGCTGGTCGTCTCGCTGGTCCTAATCGCGGCTTATGGGTTCCGTGCCACCCGTGCACAGTTTCCGTTGCTGCGCCTCAACTTATTCCGCATCCGTACCTTTCGCGCGTCAGTCGACGGTAGCTTCTTCACGCGGTTGGGAATCGGCGGCATCCCCTTCCTGTTCCCGCTCCTCTACCAGGTCGGACTGGGCTTTAGTCCCATCGAATCCGGCTTGTTGATGATGCCTCAGGCGATAGCGGCCATGAGCCTGAAGCTAACCATGCCTCGGATCCTGTCACTAATCGGCTATCGCGGCGTGCTGATCTCGAACACTGTGATTCTCGGCGTGATGATCATCCTGTTCGCCACCATCGGCCCCGGCACCCCGATCTGGCTCATCGTGCTGCAGGCGTTCTTCTTCGGGTTCTTCACGTCGCTGCAATATACGAGCATGAATACGCTGGTTTATGCGGACATCACGCCCGAACAGACCAGTAGCGCGAGCACCATCGCAAGCACAATGCAGCAGATGTCGGTCAGTTTCGGCATCGCCTCGGCATCGCTCGCCACGGCGTTCTTCATCCCCGACCGCTTTCATTCGACGGCGCCGGAGATGATTCACGGCATTCACCGCGCGTTCCTGGTGCTCGGTGTTGCGACCATCTTCTCGACATTAGTCTTCACGGAACTAAAGAGCGATGACGGCGCTGCTGTAAGTCAACATCACAAATTGCAGCACATTGAGACATAATGGGATTCAAATGAAGACCCCTCGTCTCGTATTCCTGATTTGCCTGACCTATATTGCGGCCACAGGGCAATCCGCTAACCCGCAACTCGAGGGAAAGACGCGAGTCGGCCAGCCGATGCCGTCATTCAAAGTTACCGACACATCCGGCAACCTGTTCTCAATCCCCGATCTAAAAGGTAAGGTCGTGGTGGTAAATTTCTGGGCGACCTGGTGCGGACCTTGCACGTTCGAGATCCCTCGACTCGAAAAGGAAATCTGGCAAAAGCATAAGTCCGATAACTTCGCCATGGTTGCGATCGCGCGCGAGCAATCTCCGCCGGAGATCACGGCGTTCCGCCAGAAGCAGCACTTCACCTATCCGATCGCTCCTGATCCGCACCGTTCGATTTACGCCCGATTTGCCGATAGCGGAATTCCCAGAACCTATGTCGTCGGAACCAATGGGACCATCTTGTTCCAGTCGTTAGGCTACAACCCGGTGGAGTTCGATCAAATGAAGAAGGTTGTTGAACACGCGTTGAGCAGCAGCAACTAACTCAACTAACAGGGCGCAGTGAAACCCGCTTCCTTACGGTCGCGGCTCCGTAACGCAATCAATCAACCAACGCAATCAATCTACCAACGCCACCAATCTAGTAACGCCATCAATCTACCAACGCCATCAATTTACCAACGCAATCAATCTACCAACGCCATCAATTTACCAACGCAATCAATCTACTGAGCCGCGCGCGTAAGCAAGCGGTGTTTTGAGACGTCCACTACAAGCAACGAACCCGAATCGACTAAAGACTCTCGATCTGATCGCGTATCTCGGCCAGAGCCTTTCGCATCTCTTCTGGCGTCGATACATCAAACACTCGCGGCGAGACCGGCTTCAGAGTTTTCTCAAGCTGATCGACCGTGTCCGATCGCTC
>NZ_CAJCHS010000281.1 GCF_903970205.1 Nevskia soli
CCTCCACCACGACCCGCTCCGGCACAACATGCCGCTCCTCCACCGCGACCCGCCCCGGCACAACATGCCGCTCCTCCACCGCGACCCGCCCCGGCCGCGCATCCAGCACCGCCGAAAGAAGAACATAAATAGCGTTACGACGGACTCCCGCCCAACCCGGACGGGACTCTGTCATCCTTGATCGACGGGAATCGGGAAAGAGCGTCCGCATCGGAGAGCCATTAACCAACGCGCCGCAGTTGAGCTATCGAGAACTGGCGGAAGCCATGCCGCAACAGGTGTGGACCGCGCAGCCTTCGGGCCTTCTCGACTATGTAAACGAGCAGGTGGTGGATTATTGCCGCCGTCCGGCCGAAGTGCTTCTGGGCGCAGGTTGGGCAAGCATCGTACATCCAGACGACGTCCCTCAGGCGGTCGCCCGGTGGACTCATAGCCTGCAAACGGGCGAACCCTATGAGGTCGAGTTCCGGCTGTTTCGAGCTGCCGACGAACAGTATCGTTGGCACCTCGGACGCGCGGTTGCTTTGCGATCGCCGTCCGGCGAAATCGTGAAATGGTTGGGAACGAACACCGATATTCACGACCGCAAGCTGGTGGAGGCGGAACTGAGCGTCGCCAAAGCGGCCGCCGACGCAGCCAATCGGGCTAAGAGCGCGTTCCTCGCCAATATGAGCCATGAGCTGCGGACACCGCTCAACGCGATTATCGGCTATAGCGAAATGGTCATGGAAGAAGCTGAGGACGCCGGATTCCATTCTGTCGTCCGGGACGTCCGGAAGATTCACGCCGCGGGCAAGCGATTGCTGGAACTCATTAATGCGGTGCTCGACATTTCGAAAGTCGAGGCCGGAAGGATGGACCTGCACCTGGAGACGTTCGCCGTCGCGCCGCTGGTTGAGGAGGTTCTAACCGTGATCGACCCGCTAGCGAAGCGCAACGCCAATAACGTGCGGCTCATCATGGATTCGGAGGTCGCTTCGATGTACGCCGACCAGGCGAAAGTGCGGCAAGCGCTGATCAACCTGGTGGGGAATGCGTGTAAATTTACGACGAAAGGCGAGATCACGGTGAAGATCGGCATGCGCGGGACCGAAGATATTTCCTTCGCGGTAACCGACACCGGGATCGGGATGACACCCGAGCAGACCGCCAAACTATTCGAGCCCTTCTCGCAGGCCGACCATGCCATCAGCCGCAGCTTCGGCGGGACCGGGTTAGGGCTTGCGATCAGCAGGCGCTTCGCCAAAATGATGGGCGGTGATATCTCCGTGGAAACGGAGGCGGGACGCGGGTCGACATTCACGCTTGTTCTGCCGTTGGCGGTTCGAGCCGGCTAAATAGGCAGCACCGCGCGCCGCAGTGTTCCGTCCACCGCGGTTTGAAGTTCCAGGGTTCCGCCGAGCTCGGCAATCCGCCGGTCGAGAGCGTGCGATTGGTTCTTCGAAACGATCAAAGGGCGCGATCCGCGGCCGGTGTCGCGGACCTCGACCTTTAGACCGCCGGGATCACGGGCAATGGCGACGTCCGCGGAATCGGCGCCGGAGAAACGATACGCATCTCGTAACAGCATGTTCACGACGCGTTGTATCGATTCACTTGTTTGCGGGGACAGGCCCTCCAAACCGGCCTGGACATCGGCGGTGACGAACATTCCCGTGCAGCGCGTGAATCGGGCGAGTTCTTGGGCGAGCGAGCTGCGAAATCCGTCCGGCGGGGAAGCCTGGGCGCGCGCGTCGTCAGGATAGCCGCTCGACGTTACGGCTTCCAGTGCCCGGTCGGCTACGTCGCGCAGCCGTTCGAGGGCGCCGATGAGCGCTTTCGCCAGGCGTCCCTTTCCGTCGGGATCCCGTACCGGATCGGGTACGGGCATGTTCCCGATGGAACGCGAGAGTTGGCGCAGAACGTCCCGCGTGCGCACCAGCTCGTCTTCAGCGACTTTGCGCGCCGAGATGTCCTCGCTTAAGACCAGCGCGCCGCTCGGTCTTCCCTCGTGATGAATCGCTGAGATGCTATTCCGCACCCAGCGGATTTCGCCGTTCTTGCGAATGTAGCGCTTCTCAAATACCGCTCCGCCGATCTCCCCCTTGTTGATGCGCCGCGCGCACGCGAGGTTGTCGAACAAGTCGTCGGGATGAGTAAATGAGGCGAACGTTAGCGATAGCAACTCTTCACGGGAATATCCGGTGATTTCCGCGTATCGTTCGTTCACCCGCAGTATGCGGCTATTCAGGTCCACTACTGAGATCCCGACCGCCGTGCCCTCGAACAGGCCAAAGATTTCGAGTACCGCCGCAGCGGTTGTATTCATCGTGATTTGGATTCCCATTGTAATCCCGTGCTTTCAAACGTGGTACTCCGCGTGTCTCCGGGGTGTTCTTATAAATACATGGAGAGGCACATGCAGCGGCGAACATTTCTGAAGACGGCCCTGGGCGCGGCAGCGTTCGCACGATCGCAAGCGCAGACCGAGCCCCTCTGGGGCGGCCCCGTGCTCGATACGCACCTTCACCTGCGGCGCGACGCCGATTCGTGCTTTACCCACATCCAGGGCTGCGGAGTTACGAATGCGGTGTTGCTGACTCCGGCGGCAGACGAGGACCGCGCGCGCGTGGAGATGGAAAAGCGTCCGGGGCACTTCGTGCGCTCGGTGGCGACCGATCCGTCGAAGCCTGACGCCGGCGACATACTGCGAACGGCTATCCGGGCAGGCGCCGTTAGTATCGGGGAGATGAAGTATCACGTGGCTCTGGATTCCGCGGAGATGCGGCGCGTTTACGATATCGCGGCCGAGACGCAGGTTCCCGTCATGATGCATATCCAGAACTTCCCGCACTTTCCCGGCGAGTTACCGTATAACACCGGGTACGATCATTTCGATAAGGTGCTTAGCGCTTATCCGAAGACGAAGTTCATCGGCCACGGCGACTTATTCTGGGCGAACATTAGCGCCGATGTGCCTACCGATCGCGGCTATCCCTCAGGACCGGTCAAGCCGGGCGGACTAACCGACCGCTGGTTATCCGATTTTCCGAACCTATATGCGGATATGTCCGCTAATTCGGGCAATAACGCGTTGTCGCGCGACCTTGATTTTTCGAGGGAATTCGTAATCCGGCACCAGGATAAGTTGATTTTCGGCAGCGATTGCAGCTGTCTGGACGGACATGGCGCGGGAGTTTCGCAGAACAATAACCCGGAAGCCAAGCGGCTGGAAGGTAAGTGCGTGGCGCGGGCTACTCTGGAGCTATCGAAGCAGATTAGTTCACCCGCCGTGTTCCGTAAGATCGCCTGGGAGAATGGCAACCGGGTATTTCGGCTGCAGTGGTAGTTAGTTACTGGGCCGGGGTTTGGGCAAGCGCCTCGGCTATGGCTTTTTCGGCCAATGGCGCCATGAGGGCGTACCCGGCTTTGTTGGGATGAACCCCGTCGTGGCTCAGTTCAGGCTTCATTCCGCGATTCTCGGCCGCCATAGCCGGGAAGTAATCGAGATAGACAAATCCGCTCTTCGCCGCGTAGTCCTTCAACCAGGTATTGAGCGCGGCGATCTTCTCGACCGGTTTCATGCCGGGCTTCCAGGGGTAATCGTAAGCAGGCAGGATTGAGGAGAGAACTACACGAATACCGTTCTGCTTAGCGATATCGCACATCGACATGAAATTGTCTTCAATGGCTTCGAGCGTGGTGGGGCCGGTGTTGCCGGCTACGTCGTTCGTGCCGGCGAGGATGACGACCACCTTGGGTTTGAGGGCGACCACGTCGGGGCGGAAGCGGATCAACATCTGCGGGGTGGTCTGGCCGCTGATGCCGCGGTTGACGTAAGGTTTGCCGGGGAAAAAGCCTCCTTCGGCATGGTTCCAACCTTCGGTGATCGAGTCGCCCATGAAAACCACGCGCGCCTCGCCGGCCGCGGGCGGCCCGAGCTTCGCATTGGCGTCGGCGTACTTTGCGAGATCGGGCCAGTCGTCGTTATTGACGGCGGCATTCGAGGTGACAACGAGCGCAAACGCGGCGAGCGCGCGAGGGGCGAGCGTGAGAGGAGTGAACCGGAGTCGTTTCATCGGAACGGATTATACTAACCGCGCCGGAACCGCGCGGGCTAAAAGCGCATACCCGTGGTGAGTGCGACCGTCTGTAGCCAGACAGACGTGCGCGTGTTGTTGTACTCGCCGGCCAACAACGCGCTGTTTCCGACGTCGGCGGTTTGCGGGAGATTTGCCTGGTAAGCAAGCTGGACGCGATAGCGATTCTTCGCATAACAGATGCCGCTCGACAAGGTATCGGTCATGATGGCAGCCGTGAGAGGAGTTAGCGTACTGGCCGGAACCGGGCTGTTGCCGTGCGCATACGCGCCTTCCAGGCTGAACGATTCGCCCAGCGGGATTTCGAAGCCGGCTCGGGTGATCCATTGATTCCTCCAGCGCAGAGGAACCGCATCGTCCAGAGATGTGGAATGGACGAGCGTGTTCAGCAGCGCGTTATTCCCGTCCGTAAGATAGACCGGAAGCTGCACGAAGGCCGCATGCCAGTTGAGCCAGTCGCTTTGCAGAAAGAGGCGTAACTGACGCTTCGGCTGCCAGGCCAGGCTTACCAAAGCCGTCTGTGGGAAGACGTTGTCCACGGCGGCTTTATAACGAAAATCGGACGCGTAGGGAAGGCTGAGCGCGGCGAACTGGGCGTACGCGTTACCCGTTGCCGTCCCCGTGGTGTGAACGCTGGTTCGCGTTTTGTAGGCAAGGCCGATCTGGAGACGGCGCATCGGGAGTGCGGTCACGCCGAAGGTCCCGTTGTATCCGATGCCGCTCGTGTGGAGGTCGAGTAAGGTCTTCAGCCCGGCCAGGGTGGGGTTGGTCTGAAAGATGTACGGCGCCTCCAGCGCGTTGAAGTTATCGACCACACCGAACGCGGCTCCGGCGGACAGCCGTTTGGAAACGGCGAAACCAAGTCCGAACGTCGGCTGAACGGCGATGAATGCGGACTTGCTGGACTGGATTCCATAAGAGGCGCCGGCGGTTCCGGGCGGGTCCTGATATTTCCAGCGGTCCGACAGCGTCGAGACCGGGAACACTCCGACGCCGAAGCTGAGACGGGTGTCGGGGATCTGCATTCCGAACGCGGCCGATCCGGAAAGTCCGGCGTCGCTTTGCAGAGTTCCGGCGTAGGGCGTCGCGTTATGAAATTGCCCGGCCGCCACAATGCCCATTCCCGTAATTTCGAGATAAGGAGCGCCGATCGAGCAAAGCAGAGCGGGGTTGTCGGCCAACGCGTCGGTCGGGCCGCTTGAGCCGAGGGAAATGCCGCCTAGCGCCGTCGTTTGAGCCGTCGCCGGCGATCCATAAACGTCGGCCGCCGTGGCCCGCGCGGCCGCGGAAAGTCCCAGCAGGGCAAGAGTGATTCGTCGATTCAGGGGTAGCATGCGGTCGGGACCTTTCGGGAGGCCGCATCGAGCGCGGCCAGCTTGCGTTGTAAACTTTGCAGGTCGACCGAAGTCTGGTCGAAGCCCACGCGGGACTGCTCGAGAACCTCGACGCAATCCGCGTCGAGCGCGTGCGGAGCGTCTTTGCGGATGATTTCGAAGACTTTCTCGCGAGGCAGCGCTTCCCGATACGGGCGATTGGCCGAAAGCGCGTCAAAAACATCGGCGACGGCCAGGATTCGGGCGTCGAGCGGCAACTGCTCGGCGGTGAGACCCCGATGGTAGCCCGTACCGTCCAGCTTTTCATGATGAGAGGCCGCGATTTCAGCCAATTGCTCGAAGCCCGCGATGGGCCGTAGAATCTCGGCGGTCAGAGCCGGATGCTTCCGCAGGGCTTGCCATTCGGCCTCATCCGGCCTGCCGGGTTTCTCCAGAATGGAATTGGACACGGCCATTTTGCCAAGGTCGTGCAGCAGCGCCGCATGCCGGATGCGAAGAATACGAGCGGGCGCGAAACCCAGCCGCCCAGCGATTGTCACCGCGGCGTTGGCCACACCGTTCGAGTGATCGTAAGTGAACGGCGACTTCGCGTCGACGATTTGCGCAAACGCCTGGCAGATCGCGTCCAGGGTCACATCATCGTGAGACAAAACCCGATTGCCGGGCTCCAACTGGAGCGCAAGCGACAGCGGGTTATCGGTGTCGAGACTGGTCCAGAGGGTGTTTCGCCTGGCCAGCGAACAGGCGGCGCGCACGACCTCCGGATCGAACCAGCGACGGTTCCGTTGGTTAATCGTCGCAACGGCTTGTTCCGCGCCTTGATCTGTGTAGGCGATATCGAGTGTCTGGGCCAGAAGCATGATCCGAGATGCGATCGGGATTTCCTGGCCGCGAAGACCGTTCGGGTTTCCACCGCCGTTCCAGTGCTCATCCAGCCCGGCGATTCCATCTGCGACGCCGTCGGAAAGGCCCATCAGCCGAGCCATGGCGGCGCCCCGGTCGCATCTTATTGCCGTCACCTGACGGGCGCTGCGCTTTTGTTGCCCGGCCACGCGGAGAATGGCGCGCACGCGCTCCAGAAAGGGCTTGCCCGGCGCAATGTGCTTGAGCGCGAATTGCACCGCGTCCCAATTTGTTTTCGTCCAGTCACCTTTCTTGCCGTCGCGTTTGGCGGAAATATCGTCGGATTCCAGCGAGTGATACAGGTCGGAAGCATTGCTACTGCATCCCGCGTCCTTCATCAGAAGCGAGTAGTAGAGTTCGGCTTGGACCGATTCAGGCAGGCGAAGCTCGGCGGCGATCCGCATGCCGAGAATGCACGTACGAACGGAGTGCCAGCGGGTGGACCCGGACCCCAGGTCCAGCGCTTGCGAGAGGGCCGCTACCACTTCAGCGACGCGGAGCGAGGAGGCCGCTTCCTCGCACGCGGCACTGGCATCGGACTGGCACAAAGTGCGCACGCCAACCTATCGGCGGAATTCGCCGTTACCATTAGGAAGTTCATCCCGGCTTGCTCGCGCGCGATGAAAAGGGATCTAGCCGTGTCGATGGAGCCGTACAGCCCCACTCCGAGC
>NZ_CAJCHS010000282.1 GCF_903970205.1 Nevskia soli
GTCTGGTTATAAGGAGTCGCCGCGTCACCGACATAGGAAGGATCCGTAAACGCCGTTTCCAGACGTGTGAAGCAGTCGTCGGTGCAGGTCGGGTTACCCGTTCTATCCACCCGTAAGCCGAAGGTCAACTTAACATGCGGAGTAATTGCCCATTCGTCCTGCGCATAGAGGCCGAGATTGTACAATCGTAGATGCACAACTGGGAATGGAGTGAGCCCCTGGGTATAAAAGCTTCCATTACCCGAGCCGATTGATCCGTTCGCAAAGTCCAACAACGAATTGAATTCGTAGTAACCGTAAGAATTGGTAAGATTCGATTCGTCTGTCACCCGGTTCTTCCGAAAGTTCCCCCCGACCTTGAGCGTATGATTGCCTTTTACAAACGACACATCGTCGATAACTTGTCCTTGTCCGACGTTGCGTCCACTCGGGAAGGCGTAGAAGTTGTCCGGGATGCCAAGTTCGGTGAGGCCATTGGACGTATTTGTGCCGCCTACCGGAATGTACAGAGTAGTCGGGAAAGCACTGAGTGTCGCTTGCGAA
This sequence comes from Nevskia soli, assembly GCF_903970205.1. GTDB lineage: Bacteria > Acidobacteriota > Terriglobia > Bryobacterales > Bryobacteraceae > Bog-113. Next base: position 544 of record NZ_CAJCHS010000282.1, read on the forward strand.
TTCACCGGAGCAAAATCGGCGCTGTACCATGCGGCCGAGGCGATCAAGTTATTCACCATGTTCGGGCTGATGGTATACGTCCAGTTAGCTTGCCCTTCGTGTTCGGGCTGGATGCTGACAACATCGAAAACTGGGTTTAGGTTACTCGTGGTTGAAGGCTGCCGCCCATGATCGGTCTTATACCGGAAGTTCACGCGGTTCTTCGAGTCGATGTTCCAGTCCGCCCGAGTGGTGAGCAGCCATTCCGTATTCGCCCCGCTACCGCTACTTCCATAAGCGAGAGCACACGGCGCCGACTGGCCGAATATGCCCCCGCCGGGCGCTGCCAAATTCATCCCCGCGATCTGGCTCCCGCAACCCAGAGTGCCGGTTGCGTCCTGCAAAGGCCCGGACCCCGTCGTAACCGGGACGGCACGGGACACGCCGGTAGCCGTGTTGTACACTCCGAACGCCTGTTGATAAAACGCCTGCTGGGCCGCCGGCACGTTCGACAGGATATAAGTCTCAAACGGCTGTGATGGGATCGCGACGGTTCCGCCGGTGGTGGGCACGGTGTATCGTATACCCTCTGTGTCGACGAAGAAAAACAGCTTGTCGCGAATCGCCCGTCCGCCGAACGAGGCTGCGTACTGATTGGAAACCGCCTTTCCGCGCGGCGTGCCGCTGGCGTTGGCGAAGAAGTCGTTGGCGTTCAAGCCGGATGAGTTGTAGTTATAGAGTAGACTGCCGTGGTAAGCATTTGTGCCGCTTTTGGTCGTGAAGTTAACTTGCGCTCCGGCATTGCGCCCGTACTGCACGCTATACGCGTTCTGAACCACCGCGACCTCATCAACCTCATTCAGTCCGAGCGACAAGTTACTGGCGCCGGTGTTGTTCAGGCTAAGGTAAGGATCGTTATTGTCCTGGCCGTTTGTGGTGAAAAGGTTGGCTGTCGCCGGAAGGCCATGCGAGCTGAAGTTACCCCAGCCGTAACCGCCCGATCCGGCTACGCTGTTCACCACGATTCCCGGAAGGGAGAAGGCTACGGTTGTCAGGTCCCCCCCGCCCGCCGGCAGGTTTGCGAGCTGCCTTGCCGTGAAGGTTGCGGAGAGATCGGCTGTTTCAGTCTGGACTTGCGAACCTTGCGCGGTCACGTCGATCGTCTGCTGTGTAGCGGATACTTTGGCCAGCAGGTTAACCTGGAGAACCTGACCCACCAGCACCTGAATCCTGGAATTGTCGGTCCTTAGTCCGCTGGTCTCGGCAGAGATTACGTAGTTGTTGCCCGGTCGAACAAGTGTGAATCGGAAGGCGCCGGTCGCGTTCGTCGTGACCGTTTGGGTACTACCGTCGTCCAGATTGCGTAAAGTGACCGATGCGCTCGGGATGACCGCATCTGTAGCGTCTCTGACCACGCCGGATACATCGCCGGTAGTGATGCTCTGACTGAACGCCGGCGCTGTGGCGAACACGACGAGCAGGCAAGTTAGAAGGCCAAAACGGCCGCGCTGCAGTTGTTGTTTCATAAGACTCCTTGAGAAGTTCCCGTCCGAAGCCCGGGTTCGATTGTGTTCAACTTACGAAGCGGACCCTGAAAAATCAAGGGGAGTGGGGCCAATGCGTTCAGCCTCGTGGCGAACTCGCCAACCCACCGGGGCCAGTGGCTCTCTGGGGTGAAACGGGCTAAATGCGGGGCGGGAAAAGTTCGTACCTTTTTGCGGCCTCGCGCGTATCACCTATTGGCAAAATCTCCGGTGAAGTGTTGAAAGGGATCACATGGCCGCGATGGCAAGCCATCGGAGCAGCGATATTCTTATGGTCCGTCTACGGGGTGGGCTCTGCCCTCCTCGAGCACTACATGTCCTCGGCCTCAACGAGACCAGTAAGTTGGAGCCGGGCATTTGGCCACGAGTGCCTCTGGGCCTTTCAACTTGCCGTAGCTTCGCCCTTCGTCATGTGGCTCGCCAGGTCGTTTCGACTGGACGGTTTGCACGCGAGACGCAATTGGACAATTCATGTTTTCGCCACGGTTTTATACGGCGCCGTAGCGCACGTGTTCTGGTATGGCTGGATGCAGTCTTTCGGACTTGCGGAGACCGAATCGCTTGCCGGTTATTTGCGGCAAATGAGCTGGGGCGTCGCGGAAGGAGCGCCGTTTTATTGGCTTATTGTCTTAGTTCAAAATTCGGCTTACTACCAGCAACGTTACCAGGCAAGTCTAGCGGCGGCCTCCGAATTGAACGCTCAGCTTGCGAGGGCACAATTGCATAGTCTCAAAATGCAACTTCATCCTCACTTCTTATTTAATACGCTGCATGCGATCTCCGAGCTGATTCATGAGAACGCCTCCGCCGCGGAGCGCATGGTGCTCGGATTGAGTCAGCTCCTGAGAATGTCCCTCGACACTTCGACCACGATTGAGGTACCGCTGCGTCAGGAACTTCGGTTTACTGAGATCTACCTGGGAATCGAGAAGATGCGATTCGACGAACGGCTGGAAATCGAAGTGGACATCGACGATGAGCTTCAGGATGCGATGGTGCCGAATCTCATTCTTCAGCCGCTCCTCGAAAATTCGATAAAGCACGGAATCTCGAAGCGAACCGGTCAAGGGCAGATCCGGATCTCGGCCAAGAAAGCCAACGGAGTATTAGTCATCGCGATTCGTGATAACGGCGCGGGGTGCGACGTGCAAAGGACCCCTTTACGCGAGGGGATCGGATTGAGCACCACGCGAGCAAGGCTTGAGAAGTTGTACGGATCGAAGCAAAACTTCAGCTTCCTTAGACGAGAAGGCAATGGCGCGGAGGCCGTGATGTCGTTGCCTTTGAGAATTGAAAGAACGGAGGGACGCCTTGAATCAATTGCGAGTTCTGATCGTAGATGACGAGCGGCTCTCACGCCGGCGCTTGAGGCGTTTTCTAAGCGCAGATAGCGAGTTAGAAATCGTCGGCGACTGCGAAGATGGTCTGCAGGCGCAGGAACTCCTTTCGCGGGTGACGGCAGACTTGTTGTTCCTTGATATTCAGATGCCCGGAAAGGACGGGTTCGGCCTGCTGGACGCGATCGGTCCGGAGCGCGCAGCATGCACAATCTTTGTTACGGCATACGATCAATTTGCGCTGAGGGCATTTGAGGTACATGCGTTCGACTATCTGCTAAAACCTTACGAAGAGCGGCGATTGAGAGAAGCAGTGGACCGGGTAAAGTTGCACCTTGCCTACCGCCGACACAACATAGCGCTCGATCGGCCACAGCCAACCATCACTTTTCAGGACAGTTCGAATCGGGGCCGGGATCGGCTCGCCGTCAGGACCCGTGACAAAATGATCCTGATTCGCTCCGATCAGATCGATTGGGTCGAAGCGGCGGATAACTACGTATATCTACACTGCGGCAACGAGACGCATACTCTACGCGAAACAATGAACGCGCTGCAAAAAACGCTCGACCCGGAGAAGTTCCTTCGCATTCACCGCTCCGCGATTGTGAATCTGGATCGCGTTAAATCTCTGCAGCCATGGTTTCGAGGTGATTACCGGGTAATCATGTCAAGCGGTGCGGAATTGACTCTAAGCAGAAGTTATCGGCAAGGATTGCGTGAACGTATCCTCAACATGTGAGCCTCATTCAAAGGAGTCGGGATGTATCGTCTTTTGTACGCGTAGACCGAGAGCTTGCGTGGAAGCTTGCTCCGCTTCGGCCCAGCGTTGCATTTCCTTGAGCAGGTGCGAGTAGGCGTCGAGAACCGCCGCCATGTCGGGAGCGCTCTTCCCGCTGCCGTGTTCCATGAGCTTTAGTCCCCGTTGATAAAGCATCAACGATTCCTCGCGTCGTTTTTCGGACTGCAGGAGCCCGGCGAGATTCAGGCACGGTTCCGCCAGCGCGGGGCTGCTTTCGCCCAGTGTCGTTTCCTCGATTGCCAATGCACTTCGTAGCGCGCCTTCAGCCTCCGTTTTCCGATTTTCCAATGCCAGCACGCTGCCGAGTCGATTCATGTCTCGCGCGTACTTCGCGCTTCGACTACCCAAAGCGGCGCGGTCTATCTCGGCCGCCTGCTGGTAGAGGGATTCCGCCTTCTTGTATTTGCGCTCGCGCATATATACTGCGCCGATGTTACCTATCGCGCTCGCGTACCCCGGATCGTCTAGACCGCGAACCGTCTTGTAGATATCGGCCGCCTGCCGTAGCGCGTACTCAGCTTCTTTCCAGCGTTGTTGAGCAGAGTAAGCCTCCCCTAGATTGTTTAGCGCCGCGGCAGTCAACCAGCTCTTCTCGCCGACCACCCTAGAAAGTTCCGCGACTGCGCGTTCCGCATGTACTTTGGCGGTCTCGCTCTTTCCGAGTGAGATCTCAATGGAGGCCAGAGTGTTCAAGC
>NZ_CAJCHS010000283.1 GCF_903970205.1 Nevskia soli
GGCATCGGTCGGCAGGTCGAGATTGCCCGGCTCGAGATAAAGACGAATCGCCTCTTCAATATTCCGATGGGCTTCTACTTCGGTGTCTCCGGCCGAAGCGCAGCCCGGAAGTTCGGGACAAACGGCCGAGTAACCCTTGGCAATTGGGTCGTATTCGAGGACCACGCGAAACTTCATAAAACCATTTTAAGGCGACTGGGTTCGCGCCCATGTATCGGTATCGCCATCTTGACAAGAGATTGGCGATGATTGCTCGCGGGAACTCCAGATATCGAAAGCGAGTCTGGAGTTCCTGATGCGACCTGCGAGCAGGCTCTTTGCTCGGTAGTCCTGCTAGTTTGACTCGGTGAACTGAATCGAGGGCGATGTTCCACTCGTGGCTTTACATGACCCCGCAGTCAGGTTGTTCGTTTCGCCGGTCGTGCCCTCTCGATCGGATGGCGGAATGCACGTCGGGGCACTCGAAGATCCATCCGTCACGGCGACACTTACCGTGACCGACGAGCCAGAGTTAAAGTCCGCCCGCGATCCACCGGCATTACCGAACACATTGAACTCTGCCTGCGTCCAGCCACTCGCGATATCGGTGTATGAATCGCGAACGGTCGCCGTATAAGCGTCGCCGCCAAACGTAACGGTAGCAGCATCGGTTCCGCCCGACGTGGCTGAGCCCGAGAGGGTTAGACCGGAGAGATCCGTGATTGGCAGCTGGCCTTTGGCAATCAAGGTCGCTGCCGTATTTTGAACGCAGTCGATCCCGGGATCATCCTGGCCGCCGTCTATGAAACCGCTGGGGCAGCTCTCGGAACCATTCCCGTAGTTGATCAGCCAGTACTCGATGAACACTTCGGTTTCGTCGGTCAGCTTACTGCTGGTAAGCGACACAGGAGTGTTCGTCGACATCACGTATTGTTGCCAAGCAGAACAACCCGAGCCCTTACAAGCGGCGGAACCGCTATAGAAATTGGTGTTCACTTGTAACGTGTATTCGTTCTTCCCGAGAATACCGCCATCGCCGAACGCGGGAACGCCAACGCTCTTCTCAGACGTCACTCCGGTTACCTTCGGGAAGGTACCCTTTGCCGAGCTGAACAGGCGTCCCGACGGCGCCTGCGCGACATAGTCAGAGCCGTTGCCCACAATTTGCGCCCTGTTGGGGGCCTTAGGCAGCGCGGACCGCCAGCCTGGCGCCGGGGCGCAAGTCACGCGTTCCCACATCGTACTCGGGTAAGAGGCGTGGAAGCACCCTTCCTCAGGCGCACTCATCTGGTGCATGGTTGCCTGCCAGGCGCCAAGGGCCTCGCTGTCCGCATCGCCGGCCTGCGCCTGCAACAGCGGGGTGACGCTCAAAAAGCCCATCAATAAAGTAGTACCGAACAGCTGACGTGCATGAAACTGCAAACTCACTCGCATGGATAGATGTCCTCTGTACAGAAAGCTGGATTTGGAAACTTCCGGGTTAGTATCGCACACGGCTGCCAAGAAACGTCACGGACTGCCTCGTTCGACGGCGTGAGTCGGCTGGTTTTGAATTTCCGCGTTTAATATCCGGTTTGAGCACGCATTTGCCTGAATTTGCCTGATAGAAAGCCGGTCTGACGAACTATATTGTCTTCGGAGCGCGCTCGGACGTCTCAACATTCAGCGATATTTTGATGGATATAGCAGACTCGCGCGGCCTTCTCACCTGCCGCTCGAGTGTAGGAGTAACCGCTTCATAATCGGGTCGTTCCGGCCTGAGAGTTGACTTGGCGGGGATGTGGTCCGAGACGGTCTTCGAGGTCAGCCGATAGCTCTTGCATCAGCGCCATCGGTTACTCCCGAAGTAAGTGGAAATAATTGCACGACGGGGCTGCTTATCTGCGCCTCTATGTCCGAGTTGACTTAGGCCAGAGTAGATCATTGGAAACGAAGAGATCAAATGTGAGCCGTCTTTGTCTGCCAGGGATGCCTTTTGCAGGAATCGTCGCCTTCAAACTTAGATTCCCGAAACACGAGACTTTCGCCGGGCTCGGCGAGCATCGACGGAGATGCCGCATCCACCCCGGCTACGGCAGCGGGGCCCGTTGCTTTATTGGCGCCCAGATCGGCGACGAAGACCGGGGATTCCTGATGGCAAACGCCGGACGACCACCCGAACGAATACGCCATGTAACGCCCAGGCGGAGAAACCACGACATTTCCTATATATGGCAATTGTGAGCAAAGTCGCAAGATCGATCTTCCACCCGTCTCCCTCTAAATAGACGACCATCACATTGCGGGTCATTTCCGCGCGAAGCGGCCCGGCGAGCGGCTTGGGAGTTTTGGAAGTCGTAATGGTTTGCGAGGAACACCGGATCGGGCATTGTACGATGCCTATTCAGGTCGCGAGCGGGCCGGCTTTTCCAGAGTCCCGGCGAGACCCGTACAGGAGGGGAGAAAACTATGAAGATCGCACACGCTTTCGCGGTGGCATTTGCGGGCTCTCTGATCGCCGCGGCCGCCTCCAACACCGAGCCTGGGCGCCCAACGATGACATTGGCCAAACCGGAAGCCGTTGGGTTCTCCAGCGAGCGTCTGGGACGCCTTCACGACCTGATTCAGCAGGAGATCGATCGCAAACAGCTGGCCGGCGCCGTAACCATTCTCGCTCGACACGGCAAGGTTGTCGACTACCGCACCTACGGCCAGCGCGACATGTCGACTCATGCGCCGATGACCAAGGACGTGATCTTCCGCGATTACTCCATGACTAAGCCGGTTACCGGCGTCGCCATGATGATCCTCTATGAGGAAGGTAAATGGCTGCCCACCGATCCGATAGACAAGTATATTCCCGAATTCGCTCATCTGAAGGTATTTAAGGGTCTTGACGCAGACGGCAAAATGATCCTTGCCGACCCCGACCACGCGCCTACCCTACGTGAACTAATGTCCCACTCGGCCGGTTTTTCCTATGGAAGCGGGCATACCGTCGTCGACGCGATGTACCACGACAAGAAGGTCATGCAATCCGCCAAATTACAGGAGATGATCGATAAGCTGGCAGATATCCCCTTGAATTACCAGCCCGGGAAAGGCTGGACTTACAGCGTATCGATGGATATCGAGGGCTACATCGTCGAGAAGCTATCCGGAAAGACCCTGCCGGAATTCATGCACGACCGCATTTTTGTTCCGCTGGACATGAAAGACGCGGGTTTCTTCGTTCCCGAAGACAAGCGGGCTCGCTTTGCCACCAACTACCGGGACGAACCGCAAGGGCTGACGCCGACCAGCCCAGGGAGTGCTCCAACGGATTACGCATCCCAGCCCACCATGCCATCGGGCGGAGGGGGTCTAGTTTCAACGGCCGAAGATTACTACCGGTTCGCGCAGATGCTGGCGAATGGAGGAGAACTGGATGGCAAGCGTATTCTGGCTCCGGCCACGGTGAAGCTGATGACGTCGAATCATCTTCCCGCCGCGCTACTTACTGGCGATTTCGGTATTGGCCAACATATTATGCGACCGGGTTTCGGGTACGGGTTCAACTGCGCGGTGGTGTTCGATCCGCCGGAGGCCAATCTACCCGACGGCAAGGGGACGTTCTTTTGGGACGGTGCAGCCGGCACGTGGTTCTGGGTCGACCCCACCAACGATATTGTCTTCGTCTCCATGATCCAGCGCATGGGGGGCCGCGACAATCATAGCTTGCAGTACCGCAGCCACGCCACTGTGTACCAAGCGCTGGTGGACCCCTCGAAGTAGCCTGGACACTCCGGAAGAGTAAGCGCTAGGTCTTTCCAAATACCGTCCGGCCGCCGCCGCAGCGAGCCAGGTGCTCCCGCCTCATATATACAGTTTAACTGTACAGATTGGCTGCATACATGCCATACTGGTTCCATGCACGATCGCGTGAGTCCTTCGCCAACCGAGCGCGCCTCCGCACTTGCGGCGGAACTGCGGGCAATTTCCGGCAAACTCAAGCGGAAGCTGCGCGAGCAGGGCAGGCAGAGCGATTTGCGGCC
>NZ_CAJCHS010000284.1 GCF_903970205.1 Nevskia soli
GCGACATTCGTGTTGTCGTCCGTGAAGATCAGGCCGGATTCCCGGGCATACTTCTGCAACGCGTCTTCCGAGCTGAGCAGACTTGTCCGTTCTTCGTTAAGCTCCCGTGAAAGCCACTCGCCTACGCGCTGGGTGGTTTTCCAGCGAGCTTCAATGTTCTGTTCGATAAATTCGTTTGCGAGGGTGTTCGCGAAAGCGACGGCGAGTTTCGGGTCCGTGGACTTAAGAGTCACTTCAATAACGCGAGTACGGGATACGCCGCGGACCTTCAGACTGTCAGCAATTCGATTTAGGAGAACCTGGCGTTCCGTCAGCCTCACGGATTCCGGCGAATTCAGTAACTTTCGCCAACCAGACGTTGCCGGCAAATTGAACGAGTGTTTGGGGTAGCTCGGATCTAAGGTGAGAATCACCCGCTCCAGTAGCGAATCGCTTTGCAGAAGCTTCACCTGCGTCTGCTCTTCTGACGTGTCGTACGAATCGTCGCTGCTGGTCGTAGGATTAGTCTGCTTCATGTTCATGAAGTCCTCGTTCAAATTTAGGACTTCAACGGACGTGCTCACCTTGTAAATGGGCTTTTGCGGGATGCCCGCCAAGATCCCAAGCAGCATTCCACAGACCGTAAATAGAAGGAGACTTACCTTATGGCGCCGGGCGATTCTCCAGTATTCGAATAGGTCGCCGGGGTGAGCGTCTGTGCCGGCATTAAGAGCATAGTACTGAGGAGTCGGGTCAGCGTATGCCGCTCCGAGGCTCTCGGGCGCGCGTTTCACTATGAGTGCGGGTTGGGGAAGTGTCTCGATGGGTTCCATGGTTGTCAATATCTCGCAAATGCGGCGCCTTGAAGCACCGCGTCTAACGCGCGGTAGGTAGCGGTTTTCCCCGCGCTATTGGGTACAAACAATATGTCACCAGGCTGAAGTGGAAGGTCATTTCCATTCCCCTGCATTAACGTCTTCAGATTTACCGCTATTTCGGTTCGTTGTTTTGATCCCTCGGCTAAGCGTAAGATCATTGCTTTCTGGGGCGCCGCGGTTTTGGTTAAACCTTCCGCGAGAGAGAGCACCTGCAAAGTGGAGAGACCTTCGTCTTGGCCTAGGAGGAAACCGCCCGGCTTATTTACTGAGCCAACCGCGTACACTATCTCAGCTCTGGATACGGTGATGACATCGTCAGCCATAACCGAGATATTCTTTGCTGGGTTTGCGCCGTGCAATATCTCTTTCACGCTGATGGTGGCGACGCTAAACTGACCGCTGGGGTCGTCATGTGTATTGGGCAAAGGGATCGGTCCCCACTGCAGGTTTCGGGTGATCGTTACAGTGTTTCCGACAGATTCGGTAAAACCGCCGGCCAGCGAAAGCGCCTGAAGTAAATTCTTTTGTCCTTTGACTTGGTGTACACCCGGAGTGTTTACCTCGCCCAATACTGAGACGGGCTGGCTACCAAACTGCACGATTCCAACGACCACCTGTGGCTCCTTCAAAATCTTGCCGAGAGATTTCTCAATCGATTCTTCCAGCTGTTTGACCGTCAGACCGGTAGCGCGTACCCGCCCAACCAGAGGGATGTTTACATCGCCACTCATCTCTATGCGGAAAACTTTGTCGGTAAACTGATCGTCGAGTTCCACTACGGTCAGTGAGATCTGGTCGTCGGCGCCCAGCGTGTAATCGGAATCGGCGGTTCCAGTGAAGGGGATTTGTGGGGGGAGCTGCCGGCTCGAATCGGTGTTAGGCACTTTGTTCGTGTCGGGTTTCGCGTCTACTGTTGCGGAGACGGGTTGCACCCGCTCCTGCGCGGGTGCAACGCCGGCGATTGCGAGTAGAGGAATTGCGAGCAAGGTGGATCGGTTCATAGGGAGTCTCTTTATTTACTGCTACTGTCCAGTGCCAGCCATCACGACAGCCACCGTACGAGCGAGAATCTTGAGGTCCATAAACAGCGACCAGTTCTCGATGTACTGCAGATCCAGCGCAATATACCGGTCAAACGAAGGATTTGCACGCGCCTCCACCTGCCACAGTCCTGTAATTCCTGGCGCCACTTCCAGCCGGCGCAGGTATTCGAGCTCATACTTCTTGACCTCATCGGCGAGCGGGGGGCGCGGTCCGACAATGCTCATATCCCCCTTAAGGACATTCCAGAACTGAGGGAGTTCGTCGAGACTGTACTTCCGCAACACCCGGCCGAGCCGCGTGATACGCGGGTCATTCGCGATCTTAAAGAGCACACCGTCGCGTTCGTTGAGATGCGAGAGCTGGGCTTTGAGCCCGTCGGCGTTGGCGACCATGGTGCGGAATTTATAGCAGCCGAAGACGCGGCCTTTGCGGCCGACGCGGTGGGAGGAGTAGAAGATGGGTCCGCGTGAATCGATCGCGATCGCGGCGGCGAGCATCAGGAGCAATGGCGCGAGCACTGTCAGGATAGCGGCGGAGGCACAGATATCGATAACTCGCTTGACGATTAAAGCTCCGGCCGGGATGTTGCGGCTTAAGAGCGAGATGCTGGGGAAGGGGCCGAGGTAATCAATGGGCGCGCCCCATCCATAGAATTCGGGGATCAATCGGACCGCGACGCGGCAATCGCGGGCGCTGGCGGTGATGCGGCAGGCGCAGTCGGGGTCGGGCGCGCAGACGATGATTTCGTCCACGAAGTTGGCGCGGCAGATGGAAGCGAGCTGGTCGACCGTGCCGAGACAACCGGCAAGCGCGGTGTCGCCGGCGAGGGCGATGGAGCCGACGACTCGGTAGCCGAAATCGCGATTGGCGCGTAGGAAACTCTCGACCGAACGGGCTAGCGGGCCGGCCCCGACGATGGCGACGTGATGTCCGGTGGAGCCTTCGGCGATGGCTTTGCGAACCCAGCGGCGGCGGAGCTGACGCCAGCCGAACATCCCGAGGAGTCCGGTGAACATGGTGACGGCGATAACCAGGCGCGAGATCGACGTGACTCCGGAGAGGCAAACGGACGCGATGAGAAGCACGGTCGCCATGCTCACGGCTCGAGTAAGAGCGAGTGCCTCCCAGCGGCTGGAGCATAGCGTGTAGGCCGTGTAAAGCTGCTGGGTGTTGCAGAAGAGCACAACGAGTCCGGAGTAGAGGAGCAGGAAGCCGGAGTGAATGGTGGCGCTGGTGGTTTTGCCGAGACTGTCGTGCAGGATGCCAAGCGGGAATCGCAGGACGATGGCGAAGAGGGCGGCGCACCAGAGGGCGGTGAGGTCGGCGAGCACGGCGATGGAGCGGCTAGCACGCAGGGTGTTGTCGGTTGCTGACCGCGGCCGGTCGTGATGAAGGGCGCTGCCGGGATGCCAGGCTTCGGCGCCGTCCGGATCGGGATTTGATCCGGCGTGATGTCCGGGAAAAAGCGGGTCCGGGATGAGCTTAGTTACAAGTGCCGCCATGGTGATTGCTCCGATTTGTTAGCCGAGGGGTTTTAATTCCGGGGGGCCGGGTTAAAGGCGCTGTAATGGGAATGCGATGAAGTTAGCCGGTTGAAGCGGCCACGGTTGACGGGGTCCTGTTTCCGGTGCCGGGGGCATCTTTCTGGACGGAGGGGGACGCGGGCGTCGCGGATAGGTCGAGCCACGGCAACAGGGTCTGGCGGAGGCGATTCAACTGAGCGCGAAGGTCGGAAATCTCGATGCGGAGGCGCTCGAGCTTAAGATCTACCGGGAGATCGACCGGAAGGTTGATGGACGCTTCGCCGAAGAGGGCGGAATGCGGGTCAGGGTGGTGTTGCGCGATGACGCCGAGGAGCGCCCGGCGAGCGAGGCCGGAGACGCTACGGACGCCGCGGCGATCGCAGTCCTCTTTTGCGGAGCTGAATTCGAGCGGCGATAAACGGAAGCTGACCATGCGCGATTTCTTGTTAAGAACAGACATTGTCCGGTGGTTCTCCGAGGTTGGTATAGCGGGGCCCGTTTGCAAGAAGACGGCTAGTGCGTAGATCGGAAACGTCTGGACAAGTCCTACCCATTCACGATCCGATAGCGACTACACAGTCACGATCGATGTGCAGTGAAACGGCACGTTGAAGCAACTCGGCGGCGATGACGAGACGATGCGCGCTCTTGGCCTGAACGAGTACGCCTTCGATGCCGGCGAGCGCGCCCCAGTTGACACGAACGCGCTGACCGACCGTCAGGTAAGGATGGGGCTGCAGACCGGCGCCGAACTCGATGCCGCGGCGGATTCCATCCATCTCGCTTTCACCGATGGGCTCAGGGAGGGCGCCGATGGACACGACGTTCTGAACCTCCGGAGTGGTGACGATAGGCAGCAGTTCCTGGGGTGAGAAGCGGCAGAAAACGTAACCGGGGAAGAGCGCGAGTCCGGGGCCTCTGAGTCGAACGCGGCGGTCCTCGCACGCCGGGCGATAGGTGGGCGCGAAGGACTCGTACCCCTTGCATTCGAGGACGGCACTGACGCGGAGTTCGGAGCGCGCGCGGACCCGAACGGCGAACCAGAAGGAGTCGAGATGGCGACGCGGCGCCAGACCGTCCGGAATCAGGGCTGAGGGCGTGATGGGCGACGCGGACATGGCGGCAGGTTTGGATTACGAATGCGGCTTCTACGTCAGCCTGCTGCTTCTACTTCGTCGATGTTGACTTCGACGGCGGCTGCCTTTTGCAGCAGGTCGGCGCAGATGACGAGGCGGTGCTGATGGTTCTTGACGTTAATTAAGTAGCCTTCGATGCCGGCGAGCGGGCCGCAACGGACGCGGACTCTACAACCGGAAGAGAGCCAGGAGGTCGGAGTGAGCTGCGTGCCGGCGGCCACGGCATGGCGGAGTCTTTCGATTTCGGTGTCGGAAACAGGGTGGGGTCCGTCGCCGAACCCGACAATGTTTTGGACCGACGGAGTGGAGAGCACCGGAAGCGACGCGCAAGCGTTAAAGCGGCAGAACACGTACCCGGGAAACAAGGCGGCTTCGACGCGCTTCATGCGGTCGCTGTACTTACGGCGTAGCTCGTAAGTGGGGGCGAAGGATTCGAGTCCCCTCTGCTCGAAGAAAGAACTAACGAGAACTTCGGATTTGGTCCGAACCCGGACGGCATACCAGGACACAGATTGGCTTGGCGACATAAATAAGTCGGGACAGTTTAGGGTGAGGCCATCTGCATCGGTAAATCAGGCTAGGTTGACTCAATGGACAACGCTCCGCCATTCTTGTCACACGACCCTAGTTAGATTAACTTTTGGTCGTTGGTTTCAGGGGCAGATGACGCGCCCAGAGTTTGTACTGTCAGTTTGTACGCAAGTGCAATCTTCCGTCAAGCACTTTTGAAGACTATTCGCGCATTTATTCTTGCAATGATGCCACTTTGGGATTACTCTTGTAAGTTTTTGCCACTACTAGTCCACGCTTGGGAACTGCAAAGGTGCAAACAAGAGCAAGGTTTTTATGTTGTTTGTTGAGATTGTAAGTCGACGGGGTGGTCCCGGATGTTGTGGCTTCCGCTGTCACGACACTGCCGGATCGGTAGGGCGCTCATGGGGCCGCGGGGCATTAGCTAATACGAACTAGAGCGGGTAGGAGTTTTGAAAGCAAGCGCAGCGACGCGTGAGCTCGGGTGCAACTAAATACTTGCCTCGAGTGGTTCAGAATGGGATTCGACTTAACGGGCGATAGCTCCGCCATTTTCGTTACATTGCACGCGGTCAGGTTATCGTTTGACTCCGGGTTTGAGAGTGTGGCGCACCCAGAGTGTATAAGCTTAGTCTTAGCGGACTTGGTAATCTTCCGTCAAGGAGTTATTTTATACTTTCGCCTGTTATTTTTTGTTAGACGAGTCTA
>NZ_CAJCHS010000285.1 GCF_903970205.1 Nevskia soli
CCTGTCTTGGTGCCCCGCGGCCATCGCCAGGCCCTCCATATATGCCGCGAAGCGTCTCTCTTGTGGGCCTGGCGCGGAGAGGCGTGATCCCACCAAACAATTCTACAGCAGAATGTTCTTTTATGACCCAGTAGTACTAGCAGCCCGTGGTGAAACCCGCTTCCTCACGGTCGCGGCTCTGTAACTGATTGATCCTACTCAGCCGCGCGCGCAAGCAAGCGGTGTTTTGAGACTTCTACCACGGGCTGATAGAGCGGGTATCCGGGTTCGATTGGCCGAAAGATATCGTCCGAAAGATATGCGGCCGAACCGGGTAAGTCAGTTTGTATGCGTGAACCGTAGGTCCCAGACGCGGCCTTCGCCGACGCTCAAGCCCGTGACTGTTCCCGAGGCATCCCGCAAAAACCGAACCGCACCGAGGTCGCACTCAAAAGCGTCCCTATATGTCGGGCGGAGTGACATTGCGGCAGCCGGCCTGCGATGCAACACGAGCGCGCCATTTTCCAGCTTGATTTGAAACGTGACTTCCGCTTCGCCGCTCGTGTAGTCTCCCGTCAACCCCTGCAGTTGCGCGGCAGAAGGATGCTCAGGATCGACCTTTTCCCAAACGTCGCGGCCATACACCGGATTAGACATCGCCATTCGTTCGACTTTGCCGGTAGAGTCTGCTTCAAACGAGACCGTGGCGTCTCCAGCCTTGAATAAGCCGCGGGGAAGCGGTTCGAGCACCAGCGTGTGGCCGATACGTAGCTGCCCATCGCGCTCTTCGATCGAGATCGTCGTATGGTCGCGAACGCTGCGATAGAGCCCGGCGCGCGTCTTCGCGTCCACCGGCGGAACCGACAAAGTGTCGGAAGTATCGCGATCGGGGTCTACAAAGAGCGCCGCGACCGAGTGCCCCAATCGGGTCGTGTTGGCCGATGCATCGTTGCACAACACAGCGACGGATAGGCGTTCCTCCGGCACGCGCGCGAGCCATGCGCGGTATCCGGCCGTGGCGCCCGAGTGACTCATCTCCTTACGCCCCCTCCACGTTCCTATGAATAGACCGGCAGCGTAGCCAAGTGGTTTGCCGTCGCGCAACGCGGCCTGTTTCTGCTGGGCTTCGATGAGCGCGCGGCCGCCGATCTTACCGTCTTCCTGATTCCGATTCCACTTGAGAAGATCGCCGACCGTCGTGAGCAGGCCCCCGTTGCCGTAGATATCTTCAAAGGGCATGTCCATCAGGAACCCGCCCGGGCCGCGGCTATAGGCGATCGCGCGGTTGGGCACGACGCGGCGAAACTCATCGCGCCATTGCGTAGAGTTCATACCCAAAGGCAGGAAGAACTCGGCGCGCGTGAACTCATTTATAGTCTTCCCGCTGACTTTCTCCACCAACATTGCCGCTAAGTTGTACCCGCTATTGGTGTAGGACCACGCGGTCCCTACCGGATAATTGAGCGCGCGCTGGCGACTTAGAATATCCAGCACATGCGCGTGCGTATAGACTCGCGTTCCCCGCGGCCAGCCCGCGATCGCCTCGATCTCCCCCCAGTCACGCAGCCCGCTTGTATGGTAGAGCAGATCGCTGATTCGGATCGGCGAACCATAGTCCGGCAGCTCGGGGAAGTAGCGGCGGATATCGTCGTCTAACGAAAGCTTGCCGCGTTGCGCGAGCAGCAGAACCGCTGCGGCAGTGAACTGCTTCGTTACGGACCCCGCTTCAAACACTGTTTCCGGAGTGTTCGGGACGTTGTGCTCCAGGTCGGCGCTTCCGTATGCGCCGGTCAACGGATCGATCCCGTTCGCCCTAACTCCGACCGCGCAGCCCGGGCCGGCAGATCGGTTGTACGGAGCAAAGATCGCGTCAAGCTGTTTTTTGACATCGGTTGCGTTCGTTGTGTGGAGGGTAGCCGTCTGTGCCGCGGCGACAGACGCCAATGCGAGAACGAATTCAGCGGCCCGAACGATCTTCATTTGTACACCGGAGTACCCACCCTATCAACAGAACTTGCAACGGCAGCCGCATCCACAACCAAAGTTGTGGAATCCTATGCCCAGCCGCCTGTATATTGTACTCCGCCATATATACATTCGCGGGGAATACGGCAACTAATAAAGCCACTAATCCCCAACCTGCGGCACGCCGCAACCGCGGAATTAGCAGGCCCAATCCACCGGCGATCTCCGCGGCGCCACTCAGAGATACCATCGGTCGCGGCCACGGAACATACGGCGGCATGATCTTTAGATAGACGCCAGGCGCCGCAAAATGCAAGGTACCGGCGGCAACAAAGAAAATCGAAGCGGCGCCCAACCCGATCTTCTGAGCACCCGACAGCAACTGCGTCTATTCGCCGGCGCGAATCAAATTGAACATACTCGTGATGCGGGCGCTCAACTTAGCTTCCTGTATCTTGTCGCCTTCGAACTTAGCTTCAATGCGGCTCTTCAGCGACCCGATCTTCCAGGCGCTCAGCCGGTCGGAGCTCGCCACGGCATCGACACTAACCGTGTTCCCCTTCACCTTCACGTTCTCAATCTTATTGAGCCGCAGGTTCGCCTTGAATCGTTCATCGTGCCATTCGCGAATCGATTCCGTTCCTTCATACTCCACGTTCTGGAAATCGATCGTGGCGTCTTCGTTGAAAAAGCTAAGGCAGCGGTCCATGTCGCGCGCGTCGAAGGCCGCCAGGTAGTCTCTCGTGATTGCTTCAAGATCAGGCATATTGAGTGAGCGATGCGCCTAAGCGGTCGCTTTGACGCCCTTCCATAAAGAATAATTCACCGCGCCTTCCTGAACCACGGGGTCGAGGGTCTTGCCCACGCTATGCAGCTTTTCCCGAATCCAGGTTTCCAGCTGATTCTCCAACTCGGCTGCGACCTGCGGTTCCGACAGAGCGAGATTGGTCAACTCTTCCGGATCCGCCTGCAGATCGTAGAGCTCGCGATCCGGATTGCCCAGAACATCCGGCTCCCGGGAAATGATGAACTTGTGCGACGCGGTCCGCAGCGCATACTTCGCCTGCCAGGTCGATTCCAGCGTCACGAAGCTTTCATATCCGGAAGGTTCAGCTTCACCCGTCCATTCGCGGTAGAAGCTGCGGCCATCCATCTCTTCCGGAATGTCGATGCCGCATGCTTCCAGAATGCTCGGCGCCACATCGAACGACTGCCGCACCGGACCGAGCCGCTGCCCCGCCTTCAGATTTCCCGCCGGCCAGTGAACGATGAACGGCACGCGAATCGTGCAGTCGTAAAGCCCGTAATGGTCGTAGTAGATGTGGTGGTCGGTCATGCTCTCGCCGTGGTCGGCCATGAACACGATCATCGTGTTTTCAAGCTGCCCCATCTCGGCCAGCGAGGAGATCAGATGCCCGATCCCGTCGTCCAGATACTTCACCTCGCCGTCATAGAGCCCGGTCACATAATTCGGATCGGTGATCAAACCCTTCTTGGTCCGCAGCCACGTATCGCGCGCCATCGTCCCGATGGGGTGCGTCCACCATTCGTCGAGCGCGTGGTTGGTCGGATCGACCGGTGTCCCGCCCGGATAGAACGCCTCCCGGTACTTCTTCGGCGGCACGTACGGGTAATGCGCGTCCCAATAGTGAATGAACACGAAAAACGGATCGTCCGCGGCGAAGTTTCGAATCCAGCGGATGGCCCGGTCGTTCAGTTCTTCCTGGGTCACGTTCGCGTAGAAAACGTGATTGATGCTGGGGTCGATGATGTGCTCGTAGCCGCGTGCAAACCACATGCGCTCGCGGAACAGCGTGTCGACCGCGCAGGTCAGATAGCCCTCATCGTGCAGGACCTCCGGCAGAAACGGCGACGTCCGCGGCAGTTTCGCCTTGCCGCCGTGCGCCACCACTCCGTGTCGTAGCGGGCTTTGGCCGGTGAAAAGGGTGGTGTGCGACGGCTGGGTCGGAATCACGGGGCAAAACATCTGCTCCGCGAGTACGCCGTTCGACGCCATTTTGTCGATTTCCGGGCTGGTCGCGAGCGGATACCCGTAGCAACCGAGATGGTTGGCGCGCAGAGAGTCCGCGCTGATCACAATAATATTGGGCCGATTGGACATTCAGGTGAGTGATTGTGCCGGGCTATGGTTTTGCGTGATTGAAGACGAACGCTGTCGGCCAGGCTGAGCAACCTAGCTTAGCAGAAAACGGCGCTCTGGTTCCGCCGCGCGGTACCGGTTGACAGACTCCCGCCCACAGCATAAGATTAGCGTTTTGATAGAGATTAGAGTTGTGGCCTTTTTCAATGACAGCGGGATGAAAAGGTACTTTTGTGTCGAGCCGAAATGTTAGGCTGGAAGGTACCCCGCCCCTGTGCACCGCCAGGTTTTGAGTTCCCACGTCGAACTCTGTCCGTCGGGGGCCGGTCTGACTTCCCCGTGACCGGAAACTCGCACATTTAGGAACTGGAATGAGCCAAAGCCGCCAGGAGATTCTGGACTACGTGTTGAAATCGCTATCCGAATTGTCGGAGGACTGGGATTACTCTGAGCCGATCACGGAAGACACCTTGCTTTTTAGCCAAATGGGCCTCGATTCTCTCGATCTGGTCGTTCTAGGAACCGGGATGCAAGAGCATTACGAGAGACAAATGCCCTTCGCGGAATTCCTCGCGGGCGTCGGGGAGCGCGGGGAGAAAGACGTCCCTGTCCGGGAACTGATCGATTTCATCGCTGTCCAGATGGCCGGGGACGCGGAGCCGGCTGCGGCGGAGCGCAAGCCATGAGCATCAAAACGCTACTGGTCGGCTGGGATGGCGCCACCTTCACGATCCTCAATGATCTGATGGATCAGGGCGTCATGCCGTTCCTGAAGAGTTTTCTTGACCGGGGAACGCGAGCCAACCTGCGCACCATCGTTCCCGCCCTCACGCCGCCCGCCTGGACCAGCCTGATGACCGGCCGCACCCCCGGCTACCACGGCGTCTTCGATTTTTTCCGTTTCGAAGGTGAACACAGTAAACACATTCGGTTCTTCACGTCGAGCGATATCCAGACCGACACCATCTGGGGAATCACGTCCAAGAGCGGCAAAAAAGTCGCGGCGATGAATTTCCCGTCGATGTACCCCGCGCCGCATGTGGATGGCTACATCGTCCCCGGCTGGGTGCCGTGGCGGCAGATGCGCCTCGCGTGCTGGCCGAAGGACCTGTTCGAACGCCTCAAAGCGCTTCCCGACGTGACCTTGCGCGAGCTGGGCATGGACATCAAGCTCGAGGAGAAATCGACCGAGGGCGTCGGCACCCGCGAGGAATACGGCCCCTGGATCGAATTTCACACGCGGCGCGAACGCAACTGGCTCGAGATCTATAAATACGTCGCCCAGACGGACCCCTGCGACCTGACCGCGATCATGTTCGACGGCGTCGACAAGATGCAGCACCTCTGCTGGCGCTTCATCCGCCCGCAGGATGCCGAGCCGCTGAAGGAAGACTGGGAATTTCAGGTGCGCGATCTCTGCCTGAATTACTACCGGCAGCTCGACTGGATCTTCGAACAGCTCGTCACACTGGCCGGACCGGAAGCCACGGTTTTCCTGGCCTCCGATCACGGATTCGGGCCGACTTACGAAGTCTTCCACGTCAACGCCTGGCTGGCCAAGAAGGGCTACCTCGCGTGGTCCGACGCGGCGCATCAGGAACCGCAGACCGCGCTTCTCGGCGTGGGTCAAGTCGCGCGGCACACCTGGATGCTGGATTGGAATCAAACCCGCGCGTTTGCCACCACGCCAACGTCGAACGGCATCAACATCGCGATCAACAAGAACGGTGTGGGTTCGGGCGTTCCGGAATCGGAATATCAGGCATTTCGTGACCGGCTCGTGGAGGAAATCCGCGAAGTGCGATCGCCCGAGGATGGGGAGCGCGTGGTATTGAATGCGTACACGCGCGAACAGATCTTTCCGGGACCGGTCGGAAGCCTCGGTCCCGACATTACCCTGGAAATGCGCGATGGCGGACTCATCTCGATCCTGCCCCGCGAAGAGATCGTGTCGCGCCGCCCGATGGTCAGCGGGGCGCACCGTCCCGTCGGCATTTTCGGCGCCAGCGGCCCGGGCATCCGCAAGGGTTTCGACGCGGGCGAGCTATCGATCCTCGATGTGGCGCCCACCATACTTTATAGTTTGGGCCTGCCGATCTATAAGAGTTTCGAAGGCAGAGTTCCAGAAGAAATTTTCGAGAAGGGAATTATGGAGAACAAACCGATTACCAAAGCCGCCGATCCCGGCGAAGAGCAGCAGACGGACCAGGCAGCCGAAACCGAAACTTCGGAGATGAGCGAAGAAGACGAGCGCGTCGTTATGGAACGGTTGCGCGAACTCGGTTATATCGAATAAGAATCCCAGCCTATGCCCAAAATCGAAGCGAACGGCATTCAACTCCATTACATCCAGGCCGGCGAAGGCCCCGACGTCGTGCTCCTGCACGGCTTTCTGGGCAACCTAGCCGTGTGGCACCTCTACATGATGCCGGTGCTTCGGAAGGAATTCAGAGTCCTCACCTATGATCTGCGCGGTCATGGCTACAGCCAGGTGACGCCCACCGGCTACACCGCGAAGAACATGGCAGAGGATCTGCTCGGACTGCTCGACGCACTGAAGATCAACAAATGTACCCTGATGGGCCACAGTTACGGCGCGGATATCTGCCTCTATTTCGCATTGAAACATCCCGATCGTGTCGATAAAATCCTGGCTCTCGAACCGGGTTTAGCGGCGCTGGTCGAGCAGCGTAAGGATCCGAATTGGGTGGGCTGGAAAGCCTGGGTCGACAAACTGGAGGAGTGCGGGATCCAGGTCCCCGAAGACAAGCGGGCGGACGTCGGATATCTGCTGCAGTTGAGCCTCGAGACGCCGAAATTCTACGGCCCGGCGCGAGGGCTGCCCCGCAATCGCGAGCCGCTGCTAAAGTTGCTACGCGAGACTTCGCTGATCGAAGACTACGAAACCGCTGATGAACTGACCATGGATGCGTTGGCGCGCATCGAGACGCCCATCGAGCTCGTTTACGGCGATTTGAGCCATTTCCTTCCCTCGTGGGAGCCGATCAAGAAGCGCCTCCCGAATTGCCACTCGATTCTGCTGCCGGGCGGTGAGCATTTCGGACCGCTCGAAATGCCCGAGCTGCTGACCGAGACGACTCTCAAATTCCTGCGCACTCCCGTGGAAGAGCTGCGCGCCGAACCGCAAGAACTTTAGGTACTGCGGCCATTCGTTTCCTGATCACCACCTGGCATCCGCCTGGGCACTTGTACCCGCAGATCGCGATCGCGAACGCTTTGAGGGCGCGCGGCCACGAGGTCGCCTTCTATACCGGCCGGGAAGCCGCGCCCGTGCTTGCCAGCGAAGGGTACCGCCTGTTTCCGTTCGAGCATGTAGACGAAGACTACGTGAACCGCGTCCTCTTCGGCGCCGATCGCAATTCCTCCGCGCCCACCGGCGGCTTAGGATTCGCCAAGCTGCTGAAGGACTGGATGCTGGAAACGATTCCGGGGCAGATGGCCGACCTTGAAAAGATCGTTGGGGAGTGGAAGCCCGACGCCATCACGTCCGATCAGACGATGTGGGGCGCCACCTTCATCCTCGGGGAGCAGGGCCGGTTGCCCGTCGCGATCACATCGTGCGGCGCCTGCTGCATGATTCCCGGCCCGGATGTTCCGCCTTTCGGCCTGGGCCTCCCGAAGCCCCGGACATTCGCAACGAAGCTGCTTGCCAACGCCGTAACATTCGGTCAAGGCTTCATTACCGGGCCGTTTCGCAAGCGCCTCAACGAAATCCGCGCGCAGTATGGTCTGGGCCCCATCACCACCACGGCGCTCAAGCATCTCGGGACCGTGAAGCTCTACCTGATGCCCAGTACGCCCGAGTTCGACTACGATCGCCACGACCTGCCGCCGTCGGTCCGCTATGTCGGTCCGTACCTCTGGAACAAGCCCTCCAATGTCGTGTCTCCCGAATGGCTGCACACGCTCGGCCGCGCGCGTCCCTGGGTACATGCCACCGAAGGGACCGTCCATGTCGGCGAGCCGTTAGTGCTTCGCGCAACCGCTCAGGGCTTAGCCGGCCTGAACATGGAAGTGATTATGACCAGCGGCGGCGCCCGCGATCCCGAGACGATCAACCTCGGCGCCAGCGCCCCAAATCTTCACCTGACCCGATGGATTGCCCACAGCGACCTGCTGCCCAAGACCGACGTCATCATCACCACGGGCGGCGCCGGTACGGTGCTCGCGGCGATCGATGCACGGGTCCCGATGATCCTGATCCCGACCGAGTGGGACAAACCCGAAATCGCCCAGCGCATCGTGGAAAGCGGCGCGGGGATCCGCATCATGCCGAATAAGTTGACGCCGCGTTCCATACGCGCGGCAGTCGAACGCATTCTCGGCGATCCGTCGTATAAAGCCGGTGTAACTCGCCTGGCGGAAGCTTTCGGAAGTTATCGGGGAGCAGACTATGCGGCCGAGTTACTGGAAGATTTCGCCGCAGCCGGCAAGGCGACTTAGAATCTACGCGCGGCTCAGTACGTTACTGAGCCGCGACGGCAACGGAGCGGTTACTATTGGGCTGTTCGACGACTTACGACGAATCTCGCGCTAACTAACCAATAGAATTAGATACGGATTGACTTTCTCCAATGAGCGCATCCAGCCCCCACGCTCCGATCGACAACCCGGCGCCCCCGCAAATGACCATGCGCCAGGTGCTGGGAATCAGCTCGATGCGCCGCATCTGGTACGCGCAGATCATCTCTGTGCTCGGAGACTTCCTCGCGCTCTATGCGGTTCTCGGAGTGATGGGATTCAAGATGCACGCGACCGCCGTGCAACTTACCTGGGTCCAGATCAGTTACATGGCGCCCATCGCCCTTCTCGGCTTGATCGCCGGAGTGTTTGTGGACCGCTGGCCGGTCAAGCCCACGCTGGTGGCAAGTGACTTAACCCGCGCCCTCCTATGCCTCGGATTGCTGCTCGCCACGCAACCCTGGCACTTCTATATAGTTCTCGCAGCCATCAGCGTTGTATCCAGCTTCTTTGCGCCCGCTCAAGGCGTTTCCATCCGGATCATGGTCCCGTTGCATGGACTCCGCGCGGCCAACACCTTAATGCAGCAGGTCATGTTTCTGATGCGGATTGCGGGGCCCAGTCTGGCTGCGCTCATCGTTGCTCAGTTTGGGCCGCAATCGTGCTACATCGCGGATGCGGCTACCTTCGTAGCTTCAGCCTGTTTCATCCTGAGTGCTTCAGTGATGCAACCCGAGCGGAAGGACGCGGAAGAAAGCTCCAAGGTCGGCCTCGCGCGCGTGTCGCACGATATGCGCGAAGGGTTAAGCTTCATCGTTCACCACGCCGGGCTGCTTTTTGTAATTCTGGCGCTCGCCGCGGGCATGTTCACGCTGGGCTGCTTCGGGCCATTGATCGCGGTCTATGTGCGCGAGAGCCTTCACGAATCGACGCGCACCTTCGGATTCGTCAGCTCCACAATCGGGCTTGGAATCCTGCTCGGAATGAATGGATTGCAAGCTTTGGGCGGCCGGCTGGGAAACCGGACGATGGTCTATCTCGGGCTGGGTGGAATCGTCGGCGGATTAGTTGTACTTGCCGGGCTAACTTACCTCCCGACCGCATTCTTTGGAGCATTCATGATTGGCGCTTCAGTCGCGGCTATCTTGATTCCTGCGCAGACGCTAATCCAACAAGAGACCCCTGCCGCGATGATGGGACGCGTCGGTTCGACAGTTATGAGTACAGTGTTTACCGCCCAGGTAGCGGGATTGCTGTTAAGTGGCGTACTCGCTCGAGCGGCGGGAGTAAGAATGACCTTCGCGCTTTCCGCCGGACTTCTAATCATCCTCATGCTTACGGGACGCCTTGCGAGCCAATCGTGGGACCCGCATACGGCGAGAATGTAAATGAGCCGCAAGCGTGAGCGACCGGTGGGCTCTACCGGCTCAGCAGCGTACCGGCGCAGTCGCGAGCCACATCGCCTTACACCTGCCGTTTGCGGTGTGATAAGAACAGGACGTGATGAGATCGCTCCCTCTGGCCCTGCTGTTTGCATCAATCACGTCGATTCCGCAAGCCAACGCACAAACGCTCGGCGCCTTCACTGACCAGGTTGACATCGGCGTGAATCCGATGCCGGGAAAGGCCGAGTTCGACGCCGCGGCCGGTTCGTACAGTGTCACCGGCGGCGGCGCGAACATCTGGGGCGCCGAAGACGCCTTCCACTTTGTATGGAAGCGCGTGTCAGGCAATGTAACGATGACGGCCGACTTGCAGTGGATCGGCGCCGGCAAAGTTGCGCATCGCAAAGCGGCGCTGATGATCCGGCAGAGCCTCGATCCGGGTTCGGCTTATGCCGATGTGGCCTGGCACGGCGATGGTTTGACTTCGCTGCAGTACCGCACCGCGGCGGGCGCGGCCACGCTGGAGGATCGCTCGACCGTGAAAGCCCCGGCCCGGGTCCGCATCGTTCGCCAGAACGATCAGTTCACCATCTATGTGCCCGACGCGTCCGGCGCGATGCAGCCTTCCGGACCGGTGACAGTCGAGATGAAAGATCCAGTGTATATCGGCCTCGCCGTTTGCTCGCATGATGCCAACGATCTGCAGACCGCCGTGTTTTCGAAAGTGGCCATCGACGTGAAGCCGAGGGAGAAGATCACCAGCGTCGTATCGATCTTCGATCTGCGAACCAACACGGCCCAGGTGCTCACCCGCATCCCGCATCGCGTGGAAGCGCCGAACTGGTCGCCTGACGGAACGTATCTGATGGTGAATGGCGGCGGCGATCTGTTCCGCTTGAGCGTCGCGAAACCCGCGCTGGAACGCATCGCGCTGGAAAGCAGCGAGCTGGGCGCGGTCCGCAACATCAATAACGACCACGGAATCACGCTCGACGGGAAGACCATCGCGCTTTCAGCCCGCGGTCCGGCCGGAGGATCGCAGGTCTATCTGGCGGGAGCCGACGGCGCCAACCCGCGCCTGATGACGCCCGAGGCGCCCAGTTACTTCCACGGGTTCTCGCCCGACGGGAAATTTCTGGCATTTGTCAGCCAGCGCGACAAGAACTTCGATCTATACCGGATGCCCACGGCCGGCGGCGCGGAAGAGCGGCTCACATCCAACCCCGGATACGACGACGGGCCGGATTATTCGCCGGACGGCAAGTGGATTTACTTCAATTCGGACCGGTCCGGGTCATGGGATATCTGGCGCATGCCGGCCGACGGCGCAGGACCGGACGACCAACGCGCGGAGCGGGTGACCAGCGACGAATGGGAGGACTGGTTTCCGCATCCCTCACCCGACGGCAAGTGGATCGTCTTCCTTTCATTCCCGAAAGGGACCGAAGGACATCCCCCTAACCGGCATGTGATGATTCGACGCATCCCGATGCCCGGCGATACCCTATCCGCCGTCCAGCCGGAGGTATTGATGCAGTTCCTCGGCGGCCAAGGGACCATGAATGTGAACTCGTGGTCGCCCGATTCCCGGAAATTTGCGTTTGTGCGGTATGAGACCCCCGAGTGAGGCCCTTGCGAAAAAAATTCGAAACAGTCTAGAGATTTTCCTTGTTGCTGTCGACAAGTAGACAAGGAGCAAACATAACTATGAAAAACGCCGCCGTGCCCACCCCTTATGGATGGATCCTTGTCGCGCAGAACAATTTCGATCTGGATGAGGTCGTTGCGTTCCAAACGCAACTGGGAAATTTGTCGCGGGCTGTCGGAAAGGGTGGCGCGAATGCGCCTGCTACGGATTCAATCGGCGTCGAGGAACTCGTCCCCTTGTCAGTTGCCTGATTCCGCGGCTCAGTGCTGCCAGGCTTGCCAGACTCTGCATGGGAAAGTGCTCGCCGAGGGCGTGCTTCACTTGATTCGCGCATTGCGCTCGCCGAGCACGGGACGAGCTGTGAAATGCCCTTGACCCTCATCCGGGTAGGACGACGCTTGACCGCGTGAAATCACCAAGGGACGCGGGCCGCCAACGGCATAGCCGCAATCTTCAACAACCTTACCTCCGGCGCCAAGCGACTCGCCAGCAGGGTCACCGGCAGCACAACCGTCTCCAGCGTGAAGGGTGCTAAGAACGACACGAATAGGGGTCGGCGAAGTCTTACAGCGCATTTTACAAGATTTTCACACGGTCTTCGCAAGGCTCCCCTGGAGGCTTTCTAGAATGAGGTTGTTGTAGAAAAAATCCAAGGGAGAACTTTTTGAAGCACGCCTTAAACGTCGTTCCAACCATCGCGTTTCTGACGGCCTCTGCAGCCTGGGCCCAGAGCTTTACATTCGAGACTATTGAGATACCGGACGCGGTCACGACCCAGGCCACGGCATTCGGACCGTCGGGTCAACCAATCGGTTACTTTTCACCGAATTTTTTCAACTTCGAAAGCTTCATCGACGACGCCGGCACTTTCAAGACGGTTAAATTTGAGGGAAAAGCCGGTACGCTACTTAGGGGGGCCAACGCCACGACGTTGGTGGGAGACACCGAGTCGGGGGCCGAGGGAGGCTTTATCCTGGATGCTTCGGGCACGGTGACTACAGTGATGGTCCCGGGTTCATCCGCGACCTTTCCAACTGGAATAGACGCGGCGGGAGATGTCTTCGGCTATTTCTATGTGCCTTCGGGAGTGCCGGAAGAGCAGGGCTTTATTCTGAGTAATGGAACCTATACGACGTTCGACTATCCGAATGCCCAGGATACCGAAGTCAACGGAATCAACAAGCTGGGAGAGATTGTTGGATCGTACCGTTTGTCGACTTCGAATCCCTTTAGCGGATTCGTGTACCACAAGGGTAAGCTGACGACGATCAATTACCCGGGGGCTTATCAGACTAGCGTGCAGGGTATCAACGACGCCGGTGAAATTGTGGGGTATTACTCGACTTCGGTGAGCGCCGGAAATCTGGGGTTTGTTCTGAACGGAACGACTTTCAGTTCGTTCGCACCGCCGACGGCGACAAACACGTATGCCTATGGGATCAACGAGGCCGGCCAAGTGGTTGGGTTCTCGCTAAGACCTTCGGGTTCCGGCCCGGAGTTCGGTTGGGTGGCAACCCCGGTTAATTAGCGGCGGCGGCATCCCCGGATGTAGGCCTTCCGGGAAGCGTTGCGGTATCGCCCATGTGCCAGTTTTCGAGCGAAGACGGATTCGCGAGCGACTGGCACAGGGTGCGTTTGGGAGGCCCGGCAGCGGGCGGGACGGTGTATCAAAATCAGGTCAACCACCCCAGGCTTCAACTTGACCGGACCGGATTACGCAAAGGCCTGTCGCGAACCGAGCGTGATCGATGGAGACGCGCGCCCCGAGCGGGCGCTGCAGTCTTCACCTGAACATGCGGCGTAAGACTTCCATCGAGCGTCTGGGGTTCTCGGCGACCGTTTGGATGCCAGAGTAACCGTTCGCTGTTTTTTCGGGCCCCGATCGCCCTCGCGCGGTGTCTAATGAGTCGGAGGCCTAACATGCGGCCCGTCATCTCTCTGATAGCCATACTTCTTCCCCCGATTTGCCTGGCCCAAGGTGGTAGGGATTTCTTAAACCAAGGCATGCAGGAGTTCAAATCCGCGCGCTACGCCGAGGCGGCGGACAACTTCCGCAAAGCCGTGGATGCCGATCCCGCCAACGTCCAGGCGCATCTCTATCTCGGTACAGCGCTCGACATGCAATACATTCCTGGCGCGCAGGATGCTGCAAATCTACAGTTCGCCGCCGACGCGACTGCCCAGTTCGAGAAGGTGCTCGAGCTCCAGCCGGAGAACAAAACCGCCCTTTCCTCCCTCGCCGCGCTTTCTTACAACGAGAAGAAATTCGACGAAGCCGTCGAGTGGAATAAGAAGGTCATCGCGGTCGATCCGGACAACAAAGAAGCCTATTACACGCTCGGTGTTATCGCTTGGTCCAAGTGGCTTCCGGTTGATCGTCAGGCCCGGCTCGATTCGCACCAGCACCTGGACGAGCCGGGCCCGATTAGCGATGCCCAGATTCGCGCGAATCTCCGGACGACTTGGCTGCCGATCCTCGACGAAGGCGTACAGAACATCGAACACGCCCTGCAGATTGACCCCAAGTATTCGGATGCAATGGCTTACTTGAACCTGTTGATCCGGTACCGGGCCGATCTCGACGACACCAAAGACCAATACGGCGCGGACATCGAACAGGCGAACCAGTGGATGCAGAAATCGCTGGACGAAAAGCGGGCGGAAGCGGGCGATACTCCGCGCGGTGTAACCGGGAGCGTGCCGTCATTCACGCAAACCGGGCGTATTCGAGTGATGAACTTCGGCCCTGTAAATGATTCGGCGACCGAACCCTTGCGGGTTAGCGCAAACGTAATCGCAGCCAACCTGGTCACCAAAGTCGACCCCATTTACCCGCCATTAGCGCGGCAGGCCCGCATCTCCGGCAGGGTTCGATTCAGTGTAACGATCAGCCCTGACGGCCATGCACAGAACATCGCGCTGGTCAGCGGCCACCCGCTCTTAGTGCAATCGGCTCGCGAAGCGGTCCAACAGTGTGTCTTTAAACCGGCTTTGTCAAACGGCCCGACGACGGTAGACGTCGCCTTTGAGCTGGGCAACTAAGTCTTGTGCGACGCGGCCTGGAATGGAACTCGCGAACGAGATGGTGGGGAATCGCTTCTTTTAAGATGTAACAAGAGCCTTCTTCGCAGCTTCGACGCTATCGTAGACTTCAAAGACGCTTTGGAGATTGGTAATCTTTATAATATCGCGGACCTTGGGAGATAATCCCGCCAAAACGAGGCGCTGCCCTTGTTTCTGGGCTTTGATAAAGCCGGAGACCAACTCTCCGATTCCCGTGGAGTCGATATACTCGACCCCCGCGAGATCGAGAAGTATGAGACCGTCCGGGGAAGTCGACTCTA
>NZ_CAJCHS010000286.1 GCF_903970205.1 Nevskia soli
TGCTCAGGAAGCCTCACTAAAGCCGGAGACTGTGACGATACTTGCCGACCTCCGTTAGACTCCACAGAGTTACTCAGGTCTACAGCGCCGGATGACAGTTCTAACCAGGAACTGACATCCGGCGCTTTTATTTTGTCTATCGGGTTTATCCCGCTGCTGACCCTGCCGATAGTTCCAAGGCTTACTTACTTTCTGGTTCACGGAAATTCACCGAATAGTTAGAAAGAATTGGGACGCAGCGCCGCTGTTTGATCTAAGTCGTTTGTTTCCAGAGAGTTCTTAACCCGCAAGATTGGCCCCGCCGATGCACTTATCGAATACGTTCCCAAGAGGACACATAACAGGGAGGTCCACCATGCGAAAGAACATGCTACAAGTAATCATGGCCTTCGCGGCCGTCTGCACTTTGGGCAGCGGCCTCGAGGCTGAAACCACAAGAGCGAATCAACCCATGACGCCGCCCGTCCTGAAACGGAACGAGGCGAATTTGGCCAAGACCGGCCCGGCCGGCGACCGAGTCCTTGCCTCGACCTCATGGTGGTGGTGGAACCCACTCGGCCGGCGATTGCGGCTTCCGCCGATTGAAAACCGGTTCCGCCTCGAATCCAGATCCCGGCGAGCGTGACGCGGCGCCGTTCCAGATGCCGCGATTCCTTATGCCGGTCCGGATCATCGAATGAAGTATGAGTGAAACGTCGTTCTCGGTACTGGATCTGGCTCCCGTGAGGAAAGGTGGGACGATCGCCGAGGCGTTCCGGAATTCGCTCGATCTGGCGCGCCATGTCGAGCCATGGGGTTATACGCGTTTTTGGCTGGCCGAGCACCACAACATGCAGGGAATCGCGAGCGCCGCGACGGCCGTGCTGATTGGGTACGTGGCCGGGGGAACCAAAACGATTCGCGTGGGGTCGGGCGGCGTCATGCTTCCCAACCATGCGCCGCTGGTGATCGCCGAACAGTTCGGCACGCTGGAAACCCTATACCCGGGGCGCATTGATCTGGGGGTGGGGCGCGCGCCAGGGACGGATCAAATGACCACGCGGGCGCTGCGGCGCGATCCGAACGCCGCGGCCGATTTCCCGGACCAGGTGGAAGAGTTGCTGCGCTACCTGGCGCCCGCTGAGCCGGGCCAGAAAGTTCGAGCAGTGCCCGGCGCGGGAACGAATGTGCCGGTGTGGCTGCTGGGCTCGAGCACGTTCAGCGCTCAGCTCGCGGCGCTGCTGGGGTTGCCGTTTGCGTTCGCGGGGCACTTCGCGCCCCAAGATATGCGCGACGCGCTGCGGCTTTATCGGCAGCGCTTCGAACCGTCCGTTTATCTCGATAAGCCGCATGCCATGGTCGGTTTGCCGATCATTGCCGCCGATACCGATGCCGAGGCCCGGCGGCTGGCGACGACTCCCGCGCAACGGGCGCTGCAATTGATTCGAGGCGAGCCGTTCCTGCTTTCGCCGCCGGTCGAGAGTATGGACGGGTTGTGGAACTCAACGGAGCGCGCCTTCGTCGAATCGAAACTCGGAGCGGCAATCGTGGGCGGTCCCGAGACGGTGGAACGGGAACTGGCGAAGTTCGTAGAAGAGACGGAAGCCGATGAAATTATGATGGCTTGCGAACTCTATGACCAGCGCGACCGGTTACGATCTTATGAGTTAGTAGCTTCTATGGTGTCAGAAATAGCGCAAGTCAGGTAGACGCGATAACGGGCTGGGACATCCTCCCAGCCCGTTTCGTACCGGGCTATCGCCTTCCACCGCCGCCGTGGAATCCAGCGGCGTGGAATCCAGCTCCGTACACTCCGTTCACGCCCCCGACGTGTCCATAACCGGCATAGTGCCCGAAGTGACCGTATCGGAACCCGCCGTAGTAGCCGACGAACCCCGGCGAGAAGAAGCCCCAGCCAAACGGACTGTAGAAGAATCCATCGCCTGGAAGATAAGAATAGAAGCTCCAGTACGGATCCCAATACCAGCCAGGACCGAACCATCCGCCGTAAGCGGCGAAGTTCTGAGCTAAAGCTACATTGGCTTGAGATTCCGCCTGGCTGCGCGCCTCGCTCCAGACGTATAGAGGTTCGGCTTTCACGAGTTGCGGGTTCGAGCCTCTCGCTTTCAGGGGCTTTGCGCTCGCGAGCAAGAGCTGTTCGTCTCTTCCGATCGACTTAGTGCCGCCCGCTTCACTGACAGTTAGTTTCCCGTCCAGAACCCTTATGGCCTGCTGATCGGCATCGAAGTCGTAAAGGCCTTGTTTATCGATCTGAGCCGTAGCACCTTTAACTAAGATGGCCAGATTCGTCGACTTAATAAACTGGTCGACTTCTACCATCGCTGTGCCGCGGTCGAGCTGCGCTCTTGTCTCCGCAAGACCCGAGCTAATGAGGCGAATCTGGCTGTGGGGTCCGACGCGGAGGAACGCGCCCGGAGTCAGCAAGATTTCGGCGAACCCGTTAGCCGTTGCAAGCGCCTGGCCCGGTTGCATGACGACGGGTCCGGATGAACTGAGCGGGCGGTTATCGACCGTGACTTGCCCTTCGATGTAATTCACCATTCCGGGGGAACCCATTCCGGGCGAAGCCATACCTGGCTGAGGTCGCGGCGGAGGAGCTACGTTATAAGTACTATTCTGAGGATATTGCATCGGACCGGCAGGAGCCGGCATGCTGTTCGTTTGGGCGAAGCCGAGGGCTGCTGACGCCAGCAGCGCGAAGGTCGCCCTTGTGAGGCCCTTCATTGCTTTAGTTCTCCTATTTCATAGGACGTAAGCAAACGCCGTTGCGTCGCACCCGTGACGTGCTCGCAAGGTAATGTCTTTATACGGGCCTTCAACGACTTACTTCGGATTCACCTGTATCTTTGCCATCATGCCTCCGTCCTCGTGGTCGAGAATGTGGCAGTGATATACAAACGTTCCGGCGATTTCCGGATCGCGGAAGTCCAACCGAAGCTTAACGGCCGGATAAGCGCCCGTGCCGCTCCATGCGGGAACGATTACGGTGTCGATTAGTTCCGGGTCGGGATTTGCCACGCCGCTGGAAGACAGCAGCAGGAAGTGCAGTTGATGAATGTGAAACGCGTGCGTCTCGCCGGACCGGTTCTCGATTGTCCAATCCTCTACAGCGCCGACCTGCGTGGTTATCGCCGGTGGATCGGACATGCTGAAGACCTTTGGAGTCTGACCGTCAACGGTAATGAAGTATTCGGTAGGGCCGTTGGTCCCGTTGCTTGCCTCGGCGAAGTAGAGTTTTCTAGTTGCTGTCGGAGTTTGGTTAATGAGACCGGCGAATCGCTGCGGTATCTTCGGCGCAGGCGATGCGGCAGGCATTGCGGGCGGCTCCTTCGCGTTGGCAGTCGGCTGAAGGACCGCCAGTTCCTGCGCGGTATTCGGATTGCCGATCGGTCCCGTGTTGAATCCGCTCTGCCAGAACGCTGCGGTCTGACCGGCCGCCGGGCCCTTCACAATGAACTCGGCACGCCCGGCGGGAGGCAGGTTGATACTAGTGACACTGTTGTCTTGCGTCGTCGGGACGCCGTCCAGGGCGATGACATCGAGGTTCTGCGCGACGGCGCCAATGGTTACTTGAAGACTCAGGAAAGCTTGCGAGGACGCGTTCGCAACACGCCAAAATTCCTTTACCCCAGGTTGCATTTGGATGACCGGCGCGGCGGCAGTCGGATAAATCGCGGGCTGATAGTTCAGGGTCAACTCGTAAGGTCCCGCAATCCATGAGTTAGGATTTGTGAACTGCTCACGAATAATGAATACCCGTTCGGGGAGTCCCGCCACCTGAGGCTTCAGCTTCTCCATCCCGTTGATGATCAGTACACCGGAAGCCCCGCCATTTACTTGAAGCGTAGAGAATCCGTGTAAGTGTGGGTGATACCAATACATGCCGGGCGGGTCATTCGCCGGGATTTGGATGTTATATTCGAACGCTGGATCGGTATTCTCGATATCCGTGTTCAGCACATCGTCCTGATGGCACACCGGCGGGATATTCAGGCCGTGAAAGTGGATGTTTGTCGAGGTAGCTACCATCGTGCCTCCCGAGCACGGGTCATTGGCTGTCGAACGCATCGACATGGTCGACATTTTGTGAACCGGCGCCGCAGTGGTCCCCTGTACGGCCGGCGGCGGGGGCGGACCTTGCTGGAAGGGCGACGGCGGCACATACGATAAACGGTTTGTAAGGTCGAGAGTTAGCTGGTCGCCGGGGTTCAGCCTAAGCGTGGGTGCTTCCACAGCGCCGTTCGAAGACTGATAGATAAAGCATTCCTCCAGGTAGGTCGCCAGAGTACTTCGCATCGTGAAAGCGGCTTTTAGCACTCCGTTCCGGCTATATAAGTCGAGCGGATTGCTCACCACGGTCCCAGCACTCGGACGCGCCGGGCACCAGGAGATCTGCGCCTTCAGCTCGTTCGCCTGGACTGCGACAATCGTTAGATAGATAGTGATTGATGCTTTAGCTATGCGTTGTAGTTTCACCATCTCTCGCTTTCTCAGGCGCACTAGAAAGGCCTCGACGGGAAGACTGCAATTGAGAGCAGTGCCGCAATATCCGTCGCATTGTTCACTGGGGAACTCGCGGTTTCTGTTAGTGTGCAACTTGTTCCACTGGTTGTGAACTGCACGACGCCGATTGAAGACGTCCCGTTCGAGCCGAACTCCGGAATATACAGTAAACCGCCCGCGCCTGACGCAAGTTGCAGTCCGATGTTACCGGAAAAGCTCCAGAGATTATAGAAACCTCTAAGCTTGGCAGATGTACACCCTCCGGATACTGTTCCGGTAGTTTTGTTAAAGAACGCCGCGGTTACCTGCCCCGAAGAATTGTTGCTGACGAACAAGGTGCTCTCATCCGGGCTCAGTCGGACGCTTGCTGAGTTCCACCCACTACTGATGTTATAAGCTACTGTCGGGGTAAGTAGACCGCTGGATATATCGGATACTTCAACCGTCCCTACGGTCGAAGCATCCCCAAAAACCGCGAAGCGGCCGTCCTGTGTGATATCTACTCCGTTCGGCAGGTGGTCGTCATTGTAACCGGTCGAGTATTGCTCATCGTTATTGGCTACGGGCGGGCCGGCGGATATGTTGAACGAGCCAATGGAACCGTCGCCGTAAGTCACCACCATCATCGCGCCGTGGATCGCCATGCCGGTTACCCACCCCTGGTTTAAACCTTCCACGAACAGATCGCTCACGTAGCTGAGCGTGCAGCCGGACTGGATTTGGAACGTCGCGATGGTGCTCGATGCCGAATAGCTTGCATAAAGGTAGCTGGTATTGGCAGCCAGGCCGATACCGTTCGTGCTTCCAAGGTCGGATGGAGCGGCTAGAAAATTACCGGTTAGTGTCCGGGTTTTCGCATCGATTCCCGCGATATCCCCGGTGCCTCCGTCCGATGCGAACACGCACAAATTCTGATGGACAGGGACCACTACCAGCCGCGATTCCGCGAAGTCTCCGCCGCCGGCGCCGGTCCCTCCAGTCGAGACAGCGGTGACGCGATACGGTGTTCCATCCGCGGCGATCGCATAGAAAGTCACGCTATTCTCAAACGGCGAAGCGTCGTTGTCGGAGACAAGAAAGCTTAGGGCGGCGGCCTGACCGAAGACAGCCGAACAGATCAGCAGTAAGCCAGCGCCGATGCGGAATTTCAAGTTGTCCTCACAGTCGTGTCTCGCGCAGTGGATTCAGAACGGTAGAATCGGCATGTAGCCAAAGACATGAACGCCTACCTGGAACGCCTGGTTGACCTCACCGAGGCCGCAGCCAATGATCTAGAAAGTATAACCGTTGAACAAGCGCGTGAAATGCTGCTGCGCAATCCCGCAGCCGCCGGGCAGATTGCCGGCTCATTCGCCATCGTCGCTAAATCCGGCAAGACGGTCCGGATGGCGCGCTCGCTCGATCGCCCGATGAGGTATTTCCTGGCCAAGCGCTCTGAAGGCCCCGCGCTCGTGGTTGCGCACCGGATCGATCAGATTTACGCATGGCTTAAGGCCGAAGGGCTTGATTCACAGTTTCATCCAAGCTACACGCGCATGGTCCCCGCGCACCATGTGATCGAGTTACAGTTGATCGGCTGCCCCGACCCGGATCCCGTCTACACGCGCTTTTTCGCGCCGGAGATGGCGACATTGCCGCCGGACCTTGATGTTATCGGGCGTGCATATATGTCGGTGTTATTCGATTGTGTAAGTCGCTGGCTCGAGCGCATTGAGCCGCATGAGCCGATTGGCGTGTGCTTCTCCGGCGGCGTGGATAGCGGAAGCGTCTTTCTCGCGACTTATTTCGCGATGCTTCGGCTCGGAATGCATCCCGGACGATTGAAGGCTTTCGTTCTGAATCTGGGAAACGGCCCGGATGTAGCGCAAGCGCGGGACTTTCTGGCTGCACTCCAACTTGAAATGTTCCTGGAAACGATTGATGCGGATGCGGCGGAGATCGACGCCGGAGAAACGATTCGGACCATCGAAGACTACAAGCCGCTGGATGTCGAGTGCGGCACGATGGCTCTGGCGCTTTGCCGGGGCATCCGTGAGCGATATCCTGACTGGCGTTTTTTGATCGACGGCGACGGCGGCGACGAGAACCTGAAAGACTATCCGATCGAAGAGAACCCGGAACTTACCATCCGGAGCGTCATTCACAATCCGATGTTGTATCAGGAAGGTTGGGGCGTCGGTAAGATCAAGCATTCACTTACTTACAGCGGCGGGTTGAGCCGGTCTTATGTTCGGACTTATGCTCCGGCGCGGAAGTATGGGTTTCATGGTTTCAGTCCATATACACGCC
>NZ_CAJCHS010000287.1 GCF_903970205.1 Nevskia soli
GCTGATTTGAACTCGTGTCAGGGTTGTGTGTGCCGGGAGGCTGTTTCCCGTGTTCCGGTTGTCGTTTTGCTTTTTACAATTTTAAGGAAGATTCGTGCCCACTTTTAATCAACTCGTGCGCAAAGGCCGAAAGCCGCCTAAGTGGAAGACCGCCAGTCCCGCGCTTCAGGCCTGCCCGCAAAAGCGCGGCGTTTGTACGCGCGTGTACACGTCGACCCCCAAGAAGCCCAATTCGGCGCTTCGGAAGGTGGCGCGTGTACGTTTGTCGAACGGCGTCGAAGTAACCACTTATATACCCGGTGTCGGCCACAATCTGCAGGAACACTCGATCGTGCTCATCCGCGGCGGCCGCGTGAAGGATCTGCCGGGCGTCCGCTACCACGTGGTTCGCGGCGCGCTCGATACCGCCGGAGTCGCCAACCGGAAACAAAGCCGTTCCAAATACGGGGCGAAGCGGCCCAAAGCCGGCGCTGCTCCAGCCACCAAGGGCAAGAAGTAAAGGTCAGCCAGCATGCCACGCAGACGCCGTATTGAAAATCGCGAAGTTCCGGCCGATCCGGTCTTCGGCTCGACTCTGGTCGAGAAATTTATCTGCTCGATGATGTGGGACGGGAAGAAATCGACCGCCCAGACCATCTTTTATGACTCGATGAAGCGCCTCGGCGAGAAGGCTTCCGATGATTCGGTCAAGGTCTTTAAGAAGGCGGTCGAGAACTGCAAGCCGCTGCTTGAAGTGAAGACGCGGCGGGTCGGCGGCGCCAACTACCAGGTGCCGATCGAAGTGCCGCAGAACCGGCGGACGTCGCTGGCGATCCGCTGGATTCTCTCGAACGCCCGCGGCCGCGCCGAAAAGGGCATGCCGGAGAAGCTGGCGAATGAGCTGAACGACGCGGCCAATCTGCGCGGCGGCGCCATCAAGAAGCGCGACGACGTGCATCGCATGGCGGAAGCCAACAAAGCGTTCGCGCACTACCGTTGGTAAGCAAACACAGGGTTTAAGGGAAACAGGAAAGATCAAATGCCACGCACCATACCGATTGAAAGGATGAGGAACATCGGCATCGCCGCACACATCGATGCCGGTAAGACAACGACGACGGAACGCATCCTCTACTACACGGGGCGTTCGCATAAGATCGGTGAGGTCCACGAAGGCACGGCCACCATGGACTGGATGGCGCAGGAGCAGGAACGCGGCATTACCATCACGTCGGCGGCCACCACGTGCCAGTGGCGCGACATGCAGATCAACATTATCGATACGCCGGGTCACGTCGACTTCACGGCGGAAGTCGAGCGTTCGCTTCGCGTGCTCGATGGCGCGGTCGCGGTGTTTGACGCGGTTGCCGGCGTGCAGCCGCAGTCTGAAACCGTGTGGCGTCAGGCCGATAAGTACCGGGTTCCGCGCATTTGCTTCATCAACAAGATGGATCGCGTGGGCGCCGATTTCTTTCACTCGGTCGGCACCATTATCGACCGGCTGAAGGCGCGTCCGGTCGCGATTCAGATTCCGGTCGGCGCGGAAGAGCACTTCAAAGGCGTCGTCGATCTGGTGAAGATGAAGGCGTACATCTGGCGGGACGAAACGCTGGGCGCCAAGTTCGATGAAGTCGAAATCCCCGAAGATCTGAAGGAAAAGGCGGCGGAATACCGTGCCTACATGCTGGAAGCCATCGCGGAAAGCGACGAGGGCATCCTGTTCGAGAAGTTCATCGAAGGCCAGGAACTCACCGAAGACGAGATTCGCGGGGGCATCCGTAAGGCCACGCTCGCGATGAAGATTTTCCCGGTGATCTGCGGTTCGGCGTTCAAGAACAAGGGCGTGCAGACCATGCTCGACGCGGTGGTCGATTATCTTCCGTCCCCGCTCGATATTCCGCCGGTGGAAGGCACGTCGGTGGACAATCCCGAGATCACGCTGGTGCGGCATGCGGACGATTCCGAGCCGTTCTCGGCGCTGGTGTTTAAGATCATGACTGACCCGTTCGCCGGTCAGCTCGCCTTCTTCCGCGTGTATTCGGGAAAGATGAGTGCGGGCGAGTCGGTGTTCAACGTCGCCAAGGGACGCAAAGAGCGCGTCGGCCGCTTGCTGCGCATGCATGCCAACAAGCGCGAAGATATTCAGGAAATCATGGCCGGCGATATTTGCGCGGCCGTGGGACTGAAGACCGTTTCGACGGGCGATACGATCTGTGACGATGACGATCCGATCGTGCTCGAATCGATCGACTTCCCGATCCCGGTGATTCAGCTCGCGGTTGAGCCGAAGACCAAGGCCGATCAGGAAAAGCTGGGCATGGCGATTCAGAAGCTGGCCCAGGAAGATCCCACGTTCAAGGTTGCCACCGACCCCGAAACCGGGCAGACCATTCTTTCCGGGATGGGCGAACTGCACCTCGAAATCATTGTCGACCGCATGATGCGCGAGTTCGGCGTGGCGGCCAATGTCGGCAAGCCTCAGGTGGCGTATCGCGAGACCATCCGGCAGGCCGCGGAATACGATTACACGCATAAGAAGCAAACCGGCGGTTCGGGCCAGTATGCGCGGACCAAGCTGCGCGTCGAGCCGAATCCGGGCGCGGGCTACGAGTTCGAAAACGATATTGTCGGCGGCGCGATTCCGAAGGAGTTCATCTCGGCGGTCGAGAAGGGCATCGCCGAAGCGCTCGAAGGCGGCATTATGGCGGGGTATCCGCTGGTGGACATCAAGGCGTCCGCCATCGACGGAGCTTCGCACGATGTCGATTCGTCCGAGATGGCCTTCAAGATCTGCGCTTCGGTGTGCTTCAAGGAAGCCTGCCGCCGAGCCAAGCCCGTGCTGCTCGAACCGATCATGGCCGTCGAGGTCGTGGTGCCGGACGAGTATATGGGAACGGTTAACGGCGATCTGATCTCGCGGCGCGG
>NZ_CAJCHS010000288.1 GCF_903970205.1 Nevskia soli
TACAGCGGCTTGACCTGGTCCGATGCTTTGTTCGGTGCTCCCAAAACAGGAGTTTACGCATTTCCCGCGGGAGGCGGCGGCATCGGTCTCCGGCAATCCGATTTGTCTACGTACGTGCAGGACAACTGGAAGGTCACCGGCCGATTGACTCTCAATCTGGGCGTCCGCTACGAGAACTTCCTCGGGTGGCCCTGGACGGAAGTGGGCAACCGCGAGTACAACTTCGTTCCGTCCCTCTCCACAACGCAGTTATTCCAGGTAGGAACAAATGGAATCCCGGCGAGTGGTTTGCACGGGAACAATCTCGACTTCATGCCGCGCGTAGGATTGGCTTACAAAGTAACTTCGAAAACAGTTTTCCATGCCGGGTATGGAATTTACTACTCCGCGCCCAACGTCACCAATTCAAGCGGACTTTCCAATAACGTACCCTATCTAAGCTACTGGACGTTCAACAACGCAACGCAATATGGGGCTATAGCGCCCAACGGTACCCCGTTCAACTTCGCCTCGGACGGATTTGTTCACACGCCCGTCACTAACCCCGCGGACCTTCCCAAGGGGCTTCCGGTATTCGCGCAGGATCCCAATGCGAAAACGCCCTACAGCGAGCAGTGGCATGCCAGCATACAGCAGCAAATCACCCCGAAGACCTTGCTTACCGTTGCCTACGTTGGAACACGAGGGATTCATCTGGACGCACTGGTGGATATCAACGCCGGCTCCCCGGGAACCACAAACGTCACGGTAGGCCGGCCTTACCCCTACTTTGCCCAAATCAATCAGCTTCAAACCACTCAGATTTCCTCCTACAACGCATTGCAGGTCTCAGCCGAGCGCCGTGCCGGAGCCCTCACGTTCCTAGCCTCCTACTCCTACAGTCACTCTCTTGATGACAGCAGCGGCAGTCCTGGCGCCGTTGTAAATCCATACAATGTTAGAGCCGACTATGGAGACTCCGACTTCAATGTCCCCAACCGTTTCGTAGCCAGCGTCAATTACCAGCTACCCTTCAGAACGTCGGGAAAATCGAACTTCATCGTCGCCGGATGGCAGATGAACGCAATTGCGTCGTACTTTGACGGCCTCCCATTCTCCGTTACATCCGCGAATGGCGTGGGCGATGGACTCACTCCGCGCGCCGAATTCGTCGGGACCAGCGGTAACGGCTCGCTGCCGACGGGTCAGCGGACCATTACCGAATGGTTTAACACTGCGGATTTCGTCAGCATCCCGCTCACGGGGCCGCTCGCGAACGCACAATGGGGAGATTCCGGCCGTAATATCCTGCAGGGGCCGGGAACCAAGAACATAGACTTCTCCATCTTTAAGAACTTCCGATTGACTGAGTCGAAGAACCTGCAAATCCGCGGCGAGTTCTTTAATCTGTTCAACACACCGCAGTTCAATAATCCCAGCGCCGTTGCTCCCACCCCGGCAACGGGCAGCACCGTTCTGGTCGCCAATCTGGCGGCGTCGCCTGCTTTTGGGACGATCTCATCGGCGGGATCGCCGACTACATTCCAGCGAATCTCGCGCGAGATTCAGGTGGCTGGCAAGTTCACGTTCTAACGTTGGGTGAGTTCAATGAGACCTGCCAAACTTGCCCTTCCGCTGCTCCTGATCCTCGCTTCTTTCTCCGCTCGCGCCGACGTCGGAGTCCGGATCTTATTAGGAATTTCCGACGAGAATCCGGCGACTTGGGACGGCTCCGCCACGGTAACTTCCGGAAAGATTACGCGTCTCGATCCCTGGAGATTCGGCAAGGATGATTCCATCAACGCCGATGCATCGTGGAAAATCTCAACCGCGCCCGTGCTCTCATTCCTTCATCTCGTGGAGCGGCGCAAACCTCCCGTCGGCTCGAATGGCGTGATTGTCTGGTTGACCGGTGAGGACGAAAATACCCAAGTTCGTGTGCAAACCGCGCAGGGTAACTTCAATATACGTTTGGGTGACCTTCCCTACGGCCAGTTCAACCACCTCCTGGACGGCCGTGTCGCTGTGGATCGCATCCCGCCGAGCACCCAGCTCACCAGTTCCAAAGATGAGCAGGACTATCCCTCCGCCGCTGTTTCGCCGAACGGCGAAATTTGGCTCGCGTACATCGAGTTCAAACACAACCCGAAGCATGACCAGATTCGCCTGCCGATGACGACGGCTCCGAAGGATTACTCGGTTTACTCCGAGAAACCCGGCGGCGATCAGATCTTCGTCAAGCACTTCTCCAATAACACCTGGGGCGAGCCGATCGCGCTCACTCCGGGCGGCGGCGATCTCTATCGTCCCGCCGTCGCGATCGACGGGAAGGGCAGACCCTGGGTGTTCTGGTCGGAAAACCGGAAGGGTAACTTCGAAGTATTTGCGCGCGCCCTCGATAATGGCCGTCCGCTAAGCACCGTCCAGATCTCGAAAAACTCCGGCTCGGACGTTTTTGCGGTCGCGGCGACGGATTCCAAGGGCGCCGTGTGGGTCGCGTGGCAGAGCTGGCAGAACGGCAGGGCGGCGAT
The DNA here is from genome assembly GCF_903970205.1 of Nevskia soli. Classification (GTDB taxonomy): domain Bacteria; phylum Acidobacteriota; class Terriglobia; order Bryobacterales; family Bryobacteraceae; genus Bog-113. The sequence goes on from NZ_CAJCHS010000288.1 coordinate 2,511, forward strand.
CCTGGCCAGTGTCCAGAACGGAAATGCGTTCTCCCCGCCGCAGAAAGTTTCCAACTCGAACGCGAATGAATGGAACCCGGCCATCGCGGCGGACGCGAGCGGCCGAGTCACCGTGGCCTGGGATTCCTACCGCAACGGCAATTACGATGTGTACGCCAGAACGGCCGTGGGCGGCAACTGGCAGCCGGAGATTCCCGTTGCCGCGACCGCGCGCTATGAAGCGTACCCATCCATCGCGTACGACCCAAAAGGCCGGTTGTGGGTTGCCTATGAAGAGGGTTCCGAGGGCTGGGGCAAAGATTTCGGCGCCGATAAGAGTGACGGCGTTCCGCTGTATTTCGCGCGGGCGATTCGCCTGGTCGGGGTCGACGCATCCGGCGGCCGCCTCGATCCGGGTGTCGACGTCGGAACCGTGCTCTGGGGCAAATCCGATGTGCGCGAGGACGAGACGGTCCGCCAGGCCGATGTGACCGGTTGGGAAAAGCCGGATCCAAAGCTTTACAGCAAGCGCGAACCGAACGCCCACATCTGGCCCCCCAACAACCCGCGCAATAGTCTGCCCCGGCTGCGGGCGGATGCATCCGGGCGGCTGTGGCTTGCGTTTCGCAGCAACCATCCGGCGGTTTGGGGTCCGCTTGGAACCTCCTGGTCGGAGTATGTCGTCTCTTTCGATGGCACCCGCTGGACGGGACCCATCTATCTCAACCGCAGCGACAATCTTCTCGATAACCGCCCGGCCCTGGTGACCCGTGGCGCGGGCGACCTGGTCGTGATCGAGTCGTCGGATTCGCGCCGCGATTCTTCCACTCTCATCAAACAAGGCTGGAACCTGAAAGAGATACTCGCGTTCTCCGAACCGGACCCCTACCAGAACGATCTCTACGCCAGCGTGCTGAAGCTGCCGCCGGCTCCGAGTCCGATCGCCGGACGCCCGTTACCGGCCGCGCCCGCGCCCGTCGCCACCGAGGCCGTTCCCGAGGAGCGCGAATCGGTCGCGAAGCTGCGCGATTTTCGGCTCTCCGATGGCGGCGCTAACTATTTGATCGCACGCGGAGAATTTCATCGTCATAGCGAGATCTCGATGGACGGCGGGCTGGACGGCGCCATTCTCGATCAATGGCGCTATATCCTCGATGCCGCGTCGCTCGATTGGGTCGGCTGTTGCGATCACGATAACGGCGAGGGCCGCGAGTACACGTGGTGGATCACGCAGAAGTTGACCGATATTTTCTATACGCCAGGCAAATTCGCCCCGCTGTTCAGCTATGAACGGAGCGTGTCCTACCCCGAGGGCCACCGCAATGTCGTCTTTGCTCAGCGCGGGGTGAGGGCGCTGCCGCGGCTGCCCAAAGTCGAAAACGATTCCACCGGCTCGGCGCCGGATACCCAGATGTTCTACGCATACCTGCGCAAGTACAACGGCGTAGTGGCGTCGCATACCAGCGCGACGGACATGGGCACGGACTGGCGCGACAATGACCCGGACCTCGAACCGATCGTGGAGATCTACCAGGGCATGCGCCAGAACTATGAGATGCCGGACAGCCCGCGCGCGGGCAATGAGAAGGATTCCATCGGAGGCTGGCGCCCGAAAGGCTTCGTCAATCTTGCGCTGGACAAGGGCTACAAACTCGGCTTCCAGGCAAGCTCCGATCACATCTCCACTCACCAGAGCTACGCCAATCTGCTCGTGACCGAGAATACGCGCGAAGCGCTGATCGACGCGCTGCATAAGCGGCACGTCTACGCCTCGACGGATAACATCATCGCCGATGTGCGCAGCGGCGATCATCTGATGGGAGACGCGTTCTCAACCGATTCCCCGCCCGAGATCGCGGTGAAACTCAGCGGCACCTCTCCGTTCAAGAAAGTGGTGATCGTAAAGGACAACGAATACGTTTACTCGACCGCTCCCGGCTCCAGGGACGTCAACTTCAAGTGGCGGGACAACTCTCCGAAATCCGGCAAGACCAGCTACTACTACGTGCGGGGTGAGCAGGAGAATGGAGAGCTTGTCTGGGCTTCGCCGTTCTGGATCACCTACAAAGGGCAATAGCGTGCGCTGTAGTGGTGGCGCTGGAGCGGACCGCTTATGAATCGAAGAAATTTCCTGATCGGATCCACGTTGACCACCGCGCTCACTCGGCTCCGCGGTGACCAGACCGGACCCCTGCAGGACATTGCGCACGAGGCTTATATCTGGAGCGTGCCGCTAGTTCTCCAGGCAATGTATCTTCAACGCTGCCGTGACCGGAAATTCCTCCTAAATCGCTTCACGGTCTCCTCTCAGTTGGCCGGTCCCGATGACAAGAACGCGGGACCGAACGTCGACACCCTTTACGGATTCGCCTGGCTGGATCTGCACCAAGAGCCGGTCGTGTTGCACGTCCCCGACACGCACGATCGCTACTACTGCATTCATCTGATCGACATGTATTCGAACTCCTTCGCGTACGTCGGTCGGCGTACAACGGGCACGAAAGAAGGCCGCTACTTCATCACCGGTCCGGGATGGCGAGGTTCGCTGCCCAAAGGCGCAAAAAGAATAGAGTCACCCACTGACTACGTGATGACTCTGACCCGGACCCTGGTACGCGGACCGGCCGATCTCGCCGCTGCGCGTGCGGTGCAACAAAAGTACACGCTCTCGCTCCTGAGCCGGCGTGCCGATCCGGCTCTCGCACCTCAGGAGGTGGTTTCCGCAATCACGGAGTTTCCCGTGCTGGATCTCGTCGCCGGCGGGGCCAAGTACTTCGACGAAATGGGCGCCGCCCTGGCTCAGTATCCGCCTCCGGCGCGCGAGAATGCGCCGCTGGAGCGGTTCGCGAAGGCCGGCATCGGGCCGGACCGCCGTCCGTCGGAAAGCCCGGATAGTCAGCTCACGTCAACCCTCGGGCAGGCGGCTCTCGCCGCGGATGCCCTCGTCAAGAGCACGAAGGTCTCAACCGAGGTGAACGGTTGGAGAGTCAATTACAACGTCACTCCTTTCATCGCCGACCGGTTGGTTCGGGCTGCGATCAATCGCATGGGACCCGGCGTACACATTGCCCAGGAGGCCTTATACTTCGGCGCCCAAAGCGACGCGGCGAACCAGCCGCTGACCGGAGCCGCCCGCTACCGGATC
>NZ_CAJCHS010000289.1 GCF_903970205.1 Nevskia soli
CTCCTGGACGGCCAGCGGCACGAGAGTCGTCCACGTAAGGAGAAATGCGACGAGCAAGGGGAGTAGTTTGCGCTGCTTAAATAAGCCCAGGAAAGCCCATCCGACAAGCGCCGCAACGTAACCGCCGCGAGACAAGCTGTATACCAGGCACACTAGCGAAAACACACCCAGACTGAGATATCCAAGCTTCCATAGCCGCTTTTTCTCGAATGCCGCCAGCGCTACAAGCAAAGCGGCAAACTGCGATTCGAAGGCAGCCAGGCCGTTCGTTCCCGCGTATCCCATGCTGCCGCCTTCGCGCAAATCCCAGGAGAAAGCCGAGTAATCGCGGCCGGAGACGGTATTCCAGAAGCTCTTGTTGAGCAACAACACGGCGAAGCACATCAAGACGATAATGATCTTCATCTGCTTCCGGTTAGGTTTGGTAGCGGCGACGAACAGCAGCAGAGCGGGCATCGCCATATATTCCTGCCAGTAGCCGAACCGCGGGTCGCCCGGCAGAGGCAGGGGAGCGCTTAGGAAGGCGGTTCCGATCAGCAGCGAGATAAACAAGTAAACGGAGTAAACAATTATCAGCTTCGTCCAGGGTGTCTTCGGAAAAAGCGGTTTGTGCTCCCGTAGTATCCCGATGGCAACAGCCACCAGGATGATACCCACCACGCTTCCGCCCAACGGATATTGATTCATGCGGTAGCGGATCGTCTGCAGAGGCAACAAGGGAATCAGGTAGAACAGCCCGCTGATGGATCGCCAGAACATACTCGCGATAACGGCAGTAATCGCTCCGAGATAGAGGGTAGTGGGTAAGAAGCCTTCGAGTCCGAAATCGAAGTGCATTAGATCGCCTCTAGTCCGACGCTTGCCACCTGCTCCCGCCGGTGCATCCGATCGATCACTTCAGCCGTTAGTCCGCGAACGCGGCCGTCGAGCAAAGCCAGAGTGCCGGCGTATAAGAGAAGGGAGAGCCCGCATCGCGCGAACAGATCAATGAACGGATTCGCGAACTGAACCATAGACACCGTCAGGCAGGCCACGGTACATCCCAGTCCGTACCTCGCCAGCGCGCCCCAATCCACGCGCAGAGGAAGCACGCGGGCCGAGGCTTGTCCAAGCAAAAGTACGCAGAATAAGTAACTGGCCAGCGTGGCAATGGCCGCCGCCATCAGTCCGATCCTTGGCAGCAGATAACAATTCAAGCCGATATTCAGAGCCGCGGCCAATACAAGGCGTTTGGCCATCGTCAGGGTCTTGCGGTGAATCAGAAGCCCGGCGCTAAGGAACACATGCGTCGTGTAGATCAGCAGTCCAGCCACAAGGAGCGGGATGAGCCGGTCCGCGCCTGCGTACTTAGCCGACGCGAGTAGTGTTACCGCATCTCGTGCGCCGGCAACTGCAAGAGCAAATGCTCCGGCTGCAACTAACAGGAATAAGTCAAGGCCGCGCGACAGAAAGTCCACCGTCTTTTCGCGCCCGTCGCGGCTCCAGAGCTTCATGTACAAGGGAATCAGGGCCAGGTTCAGCGGAGCTATGAGCAGGTCGTTCACGTAACTAGATAGTCCGTAAGCCACCGAGTAACGTCCTAACGCGTCCCCGCCCAGATAGTGCCGGACCAGCACACGGTCTCCCGAGTCGAGCGCGATAGTCGCGACTTCATAAACCACAAGGGGCGCCCCGAAACTCAAGCTTGCGGAAAAGAATCGCCAGTCGAAGCTTCCCAACCGGACTACGCCGCGCCGCAGTAACAACCCGGCCATCGTACCCGCCGCAAGTAATTCCACGGAAATCGCGCCCAGGAAGAAGCTGCGCGCGGAAGCTCCCGCTAGCGGGATTACCACGCACACACCCGCGATCGTCGCCGCCTTGATCGCGACGCTCGAAATCGCGTACGACTTGCTTTTCTCCTCGATCCGCATGAACGACCAAAGCACCGACTCCACCGCACGAAGCGAGACGATTACAGACGCGACCGCAAGTAGCGAGGCAAGCGTTCTATCAACGATCGACTTAGAGCTAAAAGTCACCACGCCCGAGATCGTCAGCGCCATCACGGCCGATGTCGCGAGCATGCCCAGAAACAGCGTCGAGTAATAGCGCCGAGCCTTCGCCGGGTCAGCCGCGAACTCCTGGCTGTCGAACGAGCGCAGCGCGGAGTTCTGCAGCCCAAGCTTAGATATCGCTGTAAATAGAAGAAGAATCTTCTGGACGAAGTCGATGGTCCCGTACTCCGCCACGGAGAAGACCCGGGTATAGATCGGGAAAGAAATGAACCCAAGCGCCAGGCTGACCACAAGACCGCCAAGGTAATGGGAGGAAGACCGGAATAGCTTTGCGATCTCGTCCGAGATCACGCGCACTTCGGAGCCGTCACTGAGTTCACCGGCGCCGGCATTTCGAGCCGGCTGCCGCCGCCGTACCCGGACGCCTACCAAACTAAGTGCGCGGGCGCAGCCGTATACGAAGTACAAGAGGGCCAAGGGGGCAAAAAGAAGCGGTGATTTACGCTGAACAGTGGCGCGAGCGCCCAGCAGGACGGCGGGTAGGAAGAGAAGCGCCGTCGGTACTAATGCCAACCCACCGTGACGCGCAGCCAATGCGAGCGGAGTTATGATGGCCGCGAGCATTCCGGCGGCGAGCATGTACAGCGCCAGTCCTAAAGCCCGTGCATTCTTCCAGTGATTGCTGGTCTTGCGCGCCGATTTCAACACAGACGTGCCATGCCAGTTCTGTTTGGTGTAAAAGCCGGACAAGGTCTGCGGAGTACCCAAGTGTACGACGCTAAGTGCCGCGTCTGCGGAAACTTCAACTCCGAGGTTCCGCGCACGACAGCAAAAGTCCCAATCTTCGCTGGTCTCGATCGTCTCGTCGAATCCGCCGATCCGACGGAATGCCGAACGCGAAACCAACAGATCGCCTCCCGGGACATAAGACACCGCGCCCTGCTTACTCTCGCTAAACCCGCCATACCACGACTTAGCCAGCCACGAGGATCCTTCCGGAATGGCATAGTGCGCGCCCGTGACTGTTTCCGGAAAATCGCATAGGCGAGTGACCCCGCGCTCCAGCCACTCCGGCGGCGCAACACAGTCCGCGTCAATGAAGGCGAAGTAAGGCGATATCGCATAGTCTGCGCCTACATTCCGCAGCCGGGCAATGTAAGCGCCGCGCTCCTCGAACACGCGGATTTGCAGCATCCCCGCGAAGCTATTCGCGACTTCGACCGTCCGGTCCGTGGAACCGTTATCGACCACGACCACTTCGAAGTTACTCGAATCCAGACTCTGGCCCGCCAGCGCCGCGAGACACTTCCCGAGCACTTTCTCCTCGTTCAGCGCCGGGATGATGACTGAGATTCGGATCATGCGACCGCGGCGGCAGCCCTGCTACTGGACGGCTTGTTTGCGAGCGCCGCCATTACCTGCGCGCCCGTCTCGTCATTGTGTCGCGGAGTTCCGTGCTTCTCCAGATACTTCAC
>NZ_CAJCHS010000290.1 GCF_903970205.1 Nevskia soli
TCCAAGACATACCTGTACCACGCAGTCGACAGTTCAGGAGGAGTAGAAAACAAGACGGGTACGGTGAGCGGCGACGTATGGACTTGGCTTGGGGAGAGCATTTTTGGGGGTAAGTTGTATCACACCCGGTACATCATGAAGGTTGTTTCAGCGGACTCCTACGAATACACCGACGAGTCGGGCGAAACCGAGAACTCGATGAAGGTGTTCGTGAGCGGGAGGGAGACTCGCGTCGCGGCCACCAAGCCCGCGACATTGAAACCGGGGCAGTGACGGTGTTTCACGCAATGATCTCCGGTCGCCGGTTAATCGGTTAGTCGGTTAGTTGGTTAGTTAAGAGCGATAAGCGTTCGTCGGAACTGACTAAGCCCATATTGAGTCCTCTTTCAGGCGAAAGGCGAACCTGCTGTAAAGGAAGACCACGAAGCCCGGGCGAAGCGGCAAACTCTCGGGGTCTCGAATATAGGGTGTGAACGTCTTCGCGTCCAGGCGCAGCGTGATAGAATGCGCACGAAAGTGAGACACACATGGCGGTGAATCCAGATAAGTTGATGGCTTTCATGGGTAAGCTCGTCGGGGATTTGGGAGCAATGATGAGCATTGGTCCGATGGTCATTGGCGAGAAGCTCGGTCTCTACAAAGCGATGGCCGATGGATCTCCTGTCACGGCTGCCGATCTAGCCGCAAAGACCAACACGAACGAGCGCTACGTGCGCGAATGGCTCTGTTCACAAGCAGCATCCGGTTTCGTGGAATATGATCCTGCCACCGAAGCGTTCGCGATGACCGAGGAACAGGCAGCCGCTCTCGGTGCGGAAGGTGGACCCTTCTATTTTCTGGGGGCCATCGAACTGGCCGTTGCGATGGTGCGGGATGAGGCCAAGATTTTGGAGGCGTTCCGCACGGGCCAAGGCGTCGGTTGGCATGAGCACGATGCCTGCCTGTTTCGCGGAACGGAACGATTTTTCCGCCCTGGCTATATGCGGCATCTGTTGAGCGAGTGGATCCCCGCACTGGATGGCGTGCAGGCCAAGCTCGAGGCGGGCGGCAGCGCCGCCGATGTAGGCTGCGGGCACGGAGCTTCCACCGTCTTGATGGCGCAAGCTTTTCCAAGGAGTCATTTCTACGGCTTCGATTATCACGCTCCTTCGATTGAGAAAGCGCGGGCCGCGGCCGCCGCCGCGGGGGTTGGAGATCGAACCACTTTCGAGGTCGCTCCCGCGAAAGCTTACCCGGGCAGCGGCTACGATCTCGTGACGTTTTTCGACTGCCTGCATGATATGGGCGATCCCACCGGCGCCGCGCGCCACGTGCATTCGACGCTTGCCGAGACCGGCGTATGGATGATCGTCGAGCCCATGGCGAGCGACAAGACGGAAGAGAACTTAAATCCCATTGGGCGCGTTTATTACTCCGCCTCAAGCTTCATCTGCACGCCCGCCTCGAAAGCGCAGGAAGTCGGCTTGGGGTTGGGCGCGCAGGCCGGCGAGGCGCGGCTGCGCAAAGTGATCGCGGATGGCGGCTTCCAGCATGTTCGAAGAGCGGCCGAAACGCCGTTCAACATGGTTCTGGAAGCCCGCTGCTAGCCGGCAATGGCGGACGCTGCCGATAGCAGCGATCGGGAACCCGGAAGTCATCACTCCTCACCACGTGGCCGACACGGATCGCACGCCCACATTGTGCGATCCTCTATTCGTGGAGGACCCGTCCAGCCTCCACTCTTCAGCCTCCCTGCCGAGCTGACCGGTACTCACCCACTTCCCTTCGAAGGATTTCGGCAACTGTATGGGTTCCAAGAGCAGCCTGAGGCCGGGGATCTTGTCTCCGATCGAAACGTTCGGCCAATCAATCGCCAACGTGGCGCCGACCGCCACTCCCGCGATGATCATCGGCCAGGTCTTTGCGCTTAGCGGGAACGGCGCCTGGCTCGCTTATGCGATCGCGACCGTCGGCGTCTCGCTCGTGGCCATGAACATCAATCAGTTCTCGCGGAACTCGGCGTCGGCCGGTTCGCTGTACAGCTACACGGCGAACGTGCTGCCCAAGTTTTGGAGCGTCGCCAGCGCGTGGGCTCTGGTCATCGCTTACGTCTGCACCGCGATCGCGCTGACCGGCGGACTTACCTCGTATGCCGGCGTCCTGCTGGGAAGTCTCGGGTGGCCGGCGATCTCTCCCGCGCTCGTCACGATACTCGCCGTCGGAATCGCCGGGACGCTAGCTTATCGCGATGTAACCATCTCGGCGCGGCTGATGCTGACGCTCGAGGCCGTTTCCATCGCCATCATCTTCGTCATTATGGGTTTCACGCTGTTCGGAAGCGGCTTCCACCCGGATCGCGATCAGTTGTTGTTGCACGGCGTTACGGGGAGTAGTCTCCGGCTCGGCTTAGTGCTCGCTATTTTTAGTTTTGTCGGATTCGAGAGCGCCACGTCGCTCGGCGAGGAGGCGCGAAACCCACTCCGCAGTATCCCGAGAGCCGTTACGCTTAGCGCCATTTGCTCGGGTATATTCTTCACCTTTTGTTCGTACGCTGAAGTTCTCGGTTTTCGCGGCCTGTCTCCAGCGCTGAATCATAGCCTGGCGCCCTTACACGCGCTGGCTGGTAAAGCGGGACTACCGTTACTCGGGATCATGATCGATGTCAGCGCGATCATCAGTTTCTTCTCCTGCGCGCTGGCGTGCATCACGGCCGCGGGGCGAATCGCCTTCGACATGGGGCGGAACGGCGATCTGCATGGCGCATTCGGTGACGCCCACCCGGTCAAGCAAACTCCGCATCGCGCGGTTGTGGGCGCCTCGGCGTGTGTCCTCATCCCGGGCGTCGTGCTCGCGATGCGGGGATTTGCAGGATTCGATATCAATGGATGGCTTGGCACCTTAGCGACGTTCGGATTTCTGGTGGCGTATATTTTGGTCTGCGTGGCGGCGCCGCTTTACCTTCGATCCAGAAGCCGGCTTACGGTTAAGTCGCTCGTCATTTCATTCGGCGCGATCGCAGTGATGTTAGTGGCCTTCGCGGGTAGCTTATATCCGGTGCCGGAGTTCCCTTACTCGTGGCTGCCTTATATCTTCTTCGTGTTGATTGCTTCGGGTATTGCATTCTCGTTTGTCTGCCGCAACCGCGCTGATAGGATGGATACGTCGCCGCAACGTACGGCAATTGAGCCGGATTATGTGTAATCTAGTTCGACATTAGGGAGGTGCTCTTGAATCAAGCTCCTGAATTATCTACGCTCACCTTTACCGCACCCGATCAGCGCCGGTTTGACCATCCGCTGGAGCCGCTCACGGAACGCGAGGTTCAACAGTCCGTCGAACTACTCCGCTCGATGGCGGACTGGACGCCGAACACGCGCATCATCAGCATCACGCTGAAGGAGCCTTCGAAAAGCGCGGTGTACGCATGGCCGTCGGCGCCGGTTTCGGAACGGCTGGCCTCCGCCGTGATCATGCACAACGCGCGGAACCGGGCCGCGACAGTAACGCTGGACCTCGAGGCCGACCGCGTTGTCAGTGTGCAATTAGCTCCCGAAGGAGCCCAACCCACGCTTTCGGTCGACGAGCAAATCGAGTGCGAGCAAGCCGTTCTCGCTAGCGAAGAGTTCAGGCAAGCATTGGAACGCCACTACGGTCCCGTCGACCCCGCGCTAGTTATGGTGGATATCTGGAGCGCAGGCCACTACGGCGATGACGATCAGGATAGCGGCAAACGACTTACCCGACCGCTCTGCTTTCTGCGGTCCGATCCTACAGATAACGGCTATGCCCGGCCGATTGAGGGTATCCGGCCCATCGTCGATCTGAATAGCATGAAGGTCGTGCGGGTTGAAGATTACGGTAAGTGGCCGCTGCCGCCCGAATCCGCGAACTATTCCGCGAACCGTGTCGGCAAACTTCGCGACGACATCAAGCCGCTGGCGATTACTCAGTCTGACGGCCCCAGTTTTCGCCTCGAAGGACATCAGATCAGCTGGCAGAAATGGAAGTTTGTAATTGGGTTCAACGCGCGCGAAGGGCTGACGATTCACCATGTGCGCTATGTCGATTCCGGGCAGGAGCGCAGCATCCTATACCGCGCTTCACTTACCGAGATGGTAGTACCTTACGGCGATCCCCGCCCGACTCAGGCACGCAAGAACGCGTTCGATGTGGGCGAGTATGGCATGGGAGTGTGCGCCAACGGACTCCAACTCGGTTGCGATTGCCTGGGCGACATCACTTATCTGGACGCAAACCTATGTGACAGCCGCGGCCGGGCGCTCACGATTCCGAATGCGATCTGCATTCATGAGGAAGACTACGGCATTCTTTGGAAACACACCGATCGCCGGCTTCCGGATCATCCTGAGGTTCGCCGTTCGCGGCGCCTGGTAGTCTCTTCGATCTCTACGGTTGAGAATTACGAGTACGGCTTCTATTGGTACTTCTACCAGGACGGCAACATCGAGTTTCAGATCAAACTAACCGGCATCCTCTCACTCGGCGCCACACATCCGGATGCGAGGCCGCCGCATGGAGCCATGGTAGCGCCGCGGGTCTATGCGCCCAACCATCAGCATTTCTTCAATATGCGTCTGGACTTCGATATCGACGGACAGCGCAACACGATACACCAGGTCGATGTTGTTGCCGATCCGGTGGATGAACAGAACCCTTTCGGGAATGCGTTTCGGGCGCGGGCTACCGTGCTGCGGTCGGAAAAGCAGGCGTGCGCGAACCTGAATCCGGCGACGGCGCGAACGTGGCGGATTATCAATCCAAGCCGCAAGAACCGCTTGGGCGAACCGGTCGGCTATAAGTTCATCCCAGGCGACAATGCCGTCCCATTTGCCTCGCCGGAGGCATGGTGGCGCAAGCGGGCGCGATTTGTGGATCATCACGTCTGGGTGACGCCCTTTCATGAGAGCGAGAACTTCGCGGCGGGCGACTTCCCCAATCAAAGCCTTGCCGATCACGGGCTTTCGACCTGGGTCGAGGCGGATCGTCCGATTGAAGATACCGACACGGTGCTTTGGTACACCTTCGGCCAAACGCACATCCCGCGGCCGGAGGACTACCCGGTGATGCCTGCCGCTTACATCGGCTTCCTGTTGAAACCGAGCGGCTTCTTTGAATGTAATCCCGGTGTTGACGTGCCCCCTTCCGCCGCCGCTAAGCACGCAAGTAATGGAACTTGCGGGCATTGCTGAGCGAGTGCGCATACCAAAGAAACGACAAAGTAGGTATCGGTGACTGGAGCGGTGCATGTGCGGCATTCCGCTCTCGCGCGGTAAAAGAATTCGAAGGCTCTTTTCCGGAGCACCAGCTCCATTACTGTCGCGGCTCAGAATGGGGATTTATTGGTCGTCGGTAGACTCTGTACCGCTAAGCCGGTAAAGCAGCAAACCGATCAGCAGGTCTGAAGACACCCGGTTGCCGGCGCCGGACCGAGTAAAGCCCCGTTTTTTTCCGCGCGAAAACCGAAGGCCCCAAAGCGCACCGTCGCGGTATTCGCGTCGACTTGAAAGGCGCGGACAGTAAGTGTGACCGCCGGCCATATGTGGTTTATCGGCGGCCAACCAAGTGGAACGACTTACCGCTAAGCCGGTAAAGCAGCAAACCGATCAGCAGGTCTGAAGACACCCGGTTGCCGGCGCCGGACCGAGTAAAGCCCCGT
>NZ_CAJCHS010000291.1 GCF_903970205.1 Nevskia soli
ACCCTTATACAACCAGCACTTGACTCCAATGACGCCGTACGTGGTATGCGCTTCCGCAAATCCGTAATCGATGTCCGCGCGCAGCGTATGCAGCGGCAGCTGGCCTTGCAGATACCATTCCGAGCGCGCGATCTCGGCGCCATTCAACCGGCCCGATACGCGCACCTTGATTCCCTTGCAACCGAAACGCAGCGCCGAATCGACCGCCTTACGCATCGCGCGCCGGAACGCCACGCGCTTTTCGAGCTGCAGCGCGATCGATTCCGAAACCAGCTGGGCATCCAGTTCAGGCTTGTGAACCTCGTTGATATCGATGAAAACTTCGCGCTTGGTTTTCTTGGCGAGCTCCGACTTCAGCTTCTCGATTTCCGCGCCTTTGCGGCCGATGATGATGCCGGGACGCGACGTGCGGATGGTGACCCGCAGCTTGTTGCCGGGCCGGTCGACTTCGATCGAGCTGACGCCGGCGGATTTCAATCGCCCGCGCAGGTTCTCTTTCAGCTCCAGATCTTCACGCAGCAGCTTGGCGTAATCCGCGCCCGCAAACCAGCGCGAGCGCCAGGGCTTGTTGAACCCGAGCCGGAAACCGTATGGATGTACTTTCTGTCCCATCGAAACTCTTTTCCCTTTTTCCTACTGCCCTTTGAACGGCCGCACTCCGTCGGAAACCTTCACGACGATGTGCGACATGCGGCGCTGATAGCGATAGGCGCGGCCCATCGGAGCCGGACGAATGCGCTTCATGCGCGGACCTTCGTTCACATACGCTTCGGCCACCACCAGTTCGTCCGTATCCAGGCTGTCGTCCAGGTTCTGCGCGTTGGCAATGGCCGAGCGCAGCACTTTTTCCACCGAGGGCGCAATGCGCTTGTTGGTGACTTTCAAGACCTGAATGGCATCGCCGGCACGCAGGCCGCGAATCAGATCGATCACCAGGCGCGCCTTCTGCGCCGATATCTTGACGTAACGCGCTTCCGCTTTCGCCAGCATTTACTTCGCGCCTTTCTCGGTCGCCGCTTTCGCGGAGTGACCCTTGAACGTGCGGGTGGGCGAGAATTCACCCAGCTTGTGGCCGACCATGTTCTCGGTCACATACACCGGAATGAACTTCTTGCCGTTGTGGACCGCGATGGTGTGGCCCACGAACTCAGGCAGCACGGTCGAGCGGCGGCTCCAGGTGCGAATCACCTTGCGCTCGTTTTTGGCGTTCAACGCGTCGAGCTTTTTTTCCAGATGGCCGTCTGTAAACGGCCCTTTCTTGAGTGAGCGTCCCATTCAGTTTCCTACCGCGTCATCTCTAACGCTTCTTGGCTTTACGGCTCACGATAAAGCGATCCGTACGTTTGTTGTTGCGAGTCTTATAGCCGCGCGTCGGCTGACCCCATGGCGTCACCGGATGGCGTCCGCCCGAAGTCTTGCCTTCACCGCCGCCGTGCGGGTGATCCACCGGATTCATCGAAACCCCGCGGTTGTGCGGCATGCGTCCCAGCCAGCGCGACCGTCCGGCTTTACCGAGCGACACGTTTTCGTGATCGGAATTTCCCACTACGCCAATGGTTGCCGCGCAATCGCTCGGCACGCGGCGCGTCTCGCCCGAGGGAAGCTTCAAGAGCGCCACCGCGCCTTCGCGCGATACCAGCTGCGCCTGCGTTCCGGCCGACCGCGCCATCTGCGCGCCCTTGCCCGGCCGCAGTTCAATATTGTGTACCACCGTGCCGGCCGGAATGTTTTTCAGGGGCAGGGAATTGCCCACCAGAATATCGGCTTCGGGACCGGATTGCACCGTCATCCCGACCTTCAGACCTTCGGGCTGAAGGATGTAGCGCTTCTCGCCGTCCTTATAATGCAGCAGCGCGATGCGGGCCGAACGGTTGGGATCGTATTCGATCGCGGCCACCGTCGCCGGAACGCCATGCTTGTCGCGCTTGAAATCGATCACGCGGTAGCTCTGCTTGTGTCCGCCGCCGATAAAACGGCTGGTGACGCGTCCGGTCGAATTACGGCCGCCGGTGCGCTTCTTCGGCTCGACGAGCGATTTCTCCGGCCGGTCCGTGCTGATGTCCTCGCGCGAAACCGTCGTCATGAAGCGACGGCTGGGAGTAAACGGCCGATAATTTTTGATTGCCATCTTCCTGGTCCCTCGCCTACATCTCCGTGAACTCGGGGATCTTTTGACCCGCTTCGAGTTTCACGTAAGCCTTTTTCCAATCCGAACGATAGCCGCTGAACTTTCCGCGGCGCCGCAGCTTGCCTTCGAAATTCGATGTCCGCACATCTTCCACCTTGACGTTGAACAGCTTATTCACCGCCTGGCGGATCTGCGTCTTATTCGCCGCCGCCGCCACTTCGAACGTCAGCGTGCGGTTGTTTTCCTTCATGTCGTGGCCTTTTTCCGTGACCAGCGGACGCTTGATGACTTCGTAGATCGTCATGCCTGTTCACCTGCCTGGGGTTTTGGCGTTTTCGCGCGTTTCGGATCGAGCCCGGTGGCCAGCTTCTGCGCGGCCTGCTCGCTCAACAACACGCGCTGCGCATCGAGCAGGTGATAGACGGTCACGAACCGGCTCGCCAGCACCGTCACGCCCTGCAGATTGCGCGCGCCGAGTTCCAGGTTGCGGTTCTCGCCGGCTTCCACGAACAGCACTTTGCGCGCATCGAACTTGTTAAGCGCCGCCTTCACGTTTTTCGTCTTGTGATCGGCGAACTGAAACTCGCGCACCACGGTCAGCTCACCATCGCGAAGCTTAGCCGACAACGCCGAGCGCAGCGCGCCCGCCGCCATCTTGCGCGGCAGCTCATAGGAGTAATCGCGCGGTTGCGGTCCATGTACCGTACCGCCATGCCGCCAGAGCGGACTGCGCACCGAACCCATGCGGGCGCGGCCGGTCCCTTTCTGCTTCCACAGCTTCTTGCCGGATCCCGCTACCGATCCGCGCACTTTCGTCGAAGCCGTTCCGCTGCGCTCGCTCGCGCGATACTGCCGCACCGCCTCGTAGATCAGATGTTCGTTCACTTCCGCGCCGAACACGGCGTCCGCGAGATCGATCTCGCCGACTTTCGCGTTCTCTAAATCCATCACGTCAACTCTGGGCATTAGCGCTTCGCCCTCCGCACCACCACATAAGCTCCATTCGGTCCCGGGACCGCGCCCTTCACCACCAGTACGTTGTCCTCCGTATCGATATCGATGACTTCGAGGTTGCGCACGGTGACCTGCTCATTGCCCATCTGGCCGCCCATACGCATGCCGGGCATGACGCGTGACGGGAAACTCGAAGCGCCGATCGAACCCGGCGCGCGGTGAAACATCGAACCGTGCGACCCTTCGCCGCCCCCGAAATGATGCCGGCGCACGACGCCCGCAAATCCGCGGCCCTTCGAAACGCCGATCACGTCGACCTTATCGCTCGGCTTGAAATCGCTGACCAGCACCTTATCGCCGGGCTTCAGATCGCCATCGCCCGGGCGCATGCGGAACTCACGCAGAAACTTCGCGCCTTCCACACCGGCTTTCTTCAGATGGCCGGTTTGCGGACGGTTGATGCGCGACGCTTTCACGAACTCGACCAGACCCAACTGCACGGCGTTGTAGCCGTCCGCGGTCGGCGTCTTGCGCTGCGTCACCATGCAAGGTCCGGCTTTGAGCAGCGTCACTGGAACTGCTACGCCGTCGGCCCGAAACACCTGCGTCATCCCGATTTTTTTGCCCAGAATCCCTGGAATCATCGATTCACCTGCTTGCTCTTTTCGAAAACTCTTGTCACTTGCTTCTAACCGCTCCGTCACCGTCGCGGCTCAGTAACGTACTGAGCGCCAACCGCTCCGTAACATACTCGATTACTGAGCCGCGCACGTCAGTAAGCGGTTACTTCGACGGCTGACCCTTGCCGAACGCCTTGATCTCGACATCCACGCCCGCCGGAAGATCGAGCTTCATCAGCGCGTCAACCGTCTGCTGCGTGGGCTCGAGAATATCCAGCAACCGCTTGTGCGTCCGGATCTCGAACTGCTCCCGCGACTTCTTATCGACGTGGGGCGAACGAAGAACCGTCGTCTTGCTGATTGCCGTCGGCAGCGGAATCGGCCCAGCCACCTGGGCCCCCGTCCGCTTCGCCGTATCGACAATCTCCGTCGTCGATTGATCGAGCACCCGGTGATCGTACGCCTTCAACCGGATGCGGATGCGATCTTTAAGCGCCATCGATTAATCCAAAATCTCGCTAACCGTCCCGGCGCCCACGGTCCGTCCGCCTTCACGAATGGCGAACCGCAAGCCCTTATCCATGGCCACCGGCGTCTGCAACTCCACTTCGAGCTGCACATTATCGCCCGGCATCACCATCTCCGTCCCTTCCGGCAACACCGCGACCCCCGTCACGTCCGTCGTCCGGAAATAGAACTGCGGCCGG
>NZ_CAJCHS010000292.1 GCF_903970205.1 Nevskia soli
CGGGTGAGATCGTGTGCGTTAAAGGCGGTCACATCTTCAATTGTGTCGCGCGGCTTGAAGTGTCGCGCACGCTTGGTGCGGCTGAAATCCAGATCGGGGATGACCTTTTCATCGGACCGCTGTCGATTGAAGAGCGGGAGAGCTCGATGATCTTCTCCAATCATTCTTGCGCTCCGAATCTCGCGGTGCAGGGGCAGATCGTTTTCGTTGCGCTGCGAGACACTGCCGCGGGCGAGGCACTGACGCACGATTGGGCCACTACGGACGACGATGATTACACGCTCGAGTGCCGGTGCGGGTCGGTCGCATGCCGGCGTGATCACCGGTAAGGACCGGAAGAAGATCGAGTTGCAGGTCAAATACGCCGGTAGATTCTCCTGGTATTTACAGAAGAAGATCGAGGCGGCGACCTGGGGTAAGAGCATTTGAAGGTTGCTTTCCGGAGCACCAGCTCCCTCACGGTCGCGGCTCAGTTACGGAGTCGGTCTCGCGCGGGATGGGTGGACGGTTGGCGGAGTCGGCGGCGCGGGATGGGTGGAGAGTTTGCGGAGTCGGCGGCGCGCGGTGCGTGAGGGTTGACGTTGGCGGATGCGGCCCCACGCCAACGTGTAGCGTAGCGGAGGCGGCGCGCTCGTTTTTAGAATGGGTACATGAGGTTCGTCCTGCCGGCTCTGCTGGTTCTTGGTTTGACTTCCGCGATCGCGCAAACGACGCGGTCGCGGAAATCGACGGCGACAACTCCCGATAACTTCGGGCTGCCCCTGCTGTCGATTACTGTGTCCGGGAACGATAAGGTACCTTCCGCCACGATCCTCAAGATCGCGGGGATCAAGACCGGCGTTCCGCCTGAGAAGGAAGCCTTCGAGACGGCGCGTCAACGGCTGACGGACACGGGGTTCTTCGAATCCATCGCTTATCGGTACGACCCGGTCGCCAAGCCGAAACCCGGCTATGCCGCGAAGTTTGAGGTCAAGGAAGTGACCCCGCTCTACAAAGTCCAGTTCGCGGGATGGCCGGGCAAAGATAAGGAGATCGCTGACTATCTGAGCTCGCGCGATCCGCTGTATGTCGGCGAGGCGCCCCCCACCAAGGCGCTGATCGATCGATGGGCCGGCTATGTGTCCACGTGGGCGGCGGCGCAGAATAAGCCCGTCAAGGTGATCGGGAAAATCGTCAGCCTGGGGAATCCTACCGGCGATGCGGCGTTCGCCATTCAGTTTCAGCCGGACCAACCCCTGCCCGCCGTGGCGCGCGTCGATTTCGATGGCAATGAAGTCTTCGAGGAGCCGCAACTGCAGAAGTCGATCGGCATGGTGGCCTACGGGCTGCCTTACACCGAGCAGAACTTTTTGGACATGCTCAATTCGCAGTTGAAGCCGATGTATGAAGCGAAGGGTTATCTGCGCGTGCATTTCAAGGACATCTCGGCCGAACCGGTGCCGCCGCCGGTGAAGGGATTACTGGTCCACGTGAAGATCGTCGAAGAGTCGCAGTATAAGTTGGGCAGGGTGCGGGTGAGCGGCATCGAGGATGACGACGAACGCGGCGCGTTTGTGCATATGGCCGCGCTGAAGTCCGGCACGGTTGCCAATTTCGATGCGGTGAATCAGGCCGTCGAGAAGATCAAGAAGTCGATCGTCCATGAAGGCTACTACGAGGGCACGGTCGAAGCGGAGCGCTCCATCAATGACGCGACTAAGACCGTGGACGTAACGTTCAAGATCAATCGCGGCAGTCTCTATACTTTCGACCGGCTGACGATCACGGGCCTTGACATGGAAGGCGAAACGGCGGTTCGGAAGATGTGGGGCGAGAAGATGGGCGATCCGTTCAATCCGGACTATCCGAATCATTTTCTGGCTGAGGTGAAGAGCGCGGGGCTGTTCGACTATATGGGTCCGACTAAGGCCGAGGTGAAGACCGATAGCCAGGCGCATAACGCCGACGTCACGCTGATTTTCCTGCCTGAGACGCAGGAAGAAAAGGACAAGCGGATGAAGAAGCAACGCAGGACAGCGGGCAGCGGACCCATGTTCACGGCGAGCCGGTTTACAACCAGTACTGCCACTGGCCCCATCCGATAACAAACGCGGCGAGGCACGCGTTGGTCGCGGCGTGCGCGAGGATGCAGTCCCACAAGTTGCGCGTGCGTATCATCCAGGCGTTGTAGATGAAGCCGGTAAGCAGGCCCACGTCCCAGTAAGGGCCATGCTCCGTCGCGAACAAAATGGCGACGATCAGAAAGGCTTCCAGGTTCCACGAGCCTAAAGGAACGGAGCGAAAATCCCGATGGATTAGCCAGCGCATCAGGAAACCGCGCCAGAAAAGTTCTTCGAGGATAGGGATGGCGACGACGCTCATCAGCACTCGGAACGTGAGGAAGAAGATGCTGTGCTTCTCGGCTTCCGTGGTGGTTGCGGTCGCCGCGCCGACAACGGAATTGTGGAAAGGCGGTAGAGAACGCCACGCAGGGTAGAAATGCTCGGGTGCCACCCATAGGAAGAAGACTGCAATTCCAAGGAGGATGCTTAGGAACGGCCGGGACGGCGCTTTGTCCAGGACGCCGCGCGAGACCACGAGGATGACGGCCACCTCGATGGCGAATCGCGCCCATTGGGGTATTGGCA
>NZ_CAJCHS010000293.1 GCF_903970205.1 Nevskia soli
CGTGATCAGTAAGTATCGTTTCCAGAGCCGGGTGGGCTCGCGGGTCAGCCGGAAGAACCATTCCAGACCATTGCGCTGCATCCATTTGGGCGCTTGCTCCACGCGCCCCGCGTGGAAGTCGAAAGCCGCTCCGACTCCGAATAACACGAGCCCTGGCAGCCGGTCGCGATTCGCAATCATCCAGTTTTCCTGCTTTGGCGTGCTGAGTCCAACGAACACGATGTCGGCGCCCGATTCCCGGATTTGGCGGGCATACGCTTCACTTTCAGCCTCGGTCAGTGCGCGGAAGGGCGGGGAAATCATCCCGGCAATCTCCAGCCCTGGAAACTTCTGTGTCAGCTTAGCCGCCGTCGTCTGCAGCGTTTCGAGCCGCGCACCGTAGAAGAACAAGCGATGCTTCTTCTCCGCGGCGCTCGCGCAGAGAGTCAGCATGAGGTCCGGCCCGTACACCCGCGTCTGCCCCGCGACCCCGAACGAACGCATCGCCCAAACGACCGGCATCCCATCGGGCGTAGTCAGATCCGCGTGATTCAGAATGTCCCGAAACCGCTTCTCGAAAAATGCGGACACGATGCCGTGTACGGAAGTCACGGTCACGAATCGCGCCCGTTGACTGGGTATCCCCGCGCGACGCTCCGCAACCCATCGATCGCAAATCGCCGAAACGCCCGCATAACTGGTCGTGCTCACTCCAACCCCGAGAACGGATTGCTTGCGGGGCAGGGTATCATCAATCGGCAAAGCGCCCATCGCGTTATTTTTCAGTATAAAGGCGTGTGAAAGGCGCGCGCGCGGCTCCTCGATGACTTGCCCATGACCGATACCGAACTGCTGGCCCACATCGCGCGTCTTCCCCACGGCAAGGCCACTTTCAAGCAGCTCCTGAAAGAGCTTCATGCCCGCACCGAGCACCGCGGCGCCATCGAACGCGGACTCGCGGCTCTGGTAAAGCGCGGTGAAATCATCGAGCTCAAGTCGGGTCATTACGTCGCGACGTCCAAGAGCCGCGAGTATTCGGTCGGCCGCATCAGCCGGCATCGCGACGGCTATGGATTCCTCATCTCCGACCGCCCCATCCCAGGCATTCAGGGCGACATCTTCATCCCGCCCGATTCGCTCGCCGGCGCGATGCACGGCGATCGCGCGGTCGTTCGCGTCAGCCCGCCACGCGATGGCCGGGCGGAAGGCGCAGTTCTCCGCATCCTGCGACGCGCGCACCCAACTGTTGTGGGCGAGTTCCGGATCACCAAGCGCGGCATGTTTGTCGTGCCGCACGACGAGCGCCTGCGCGAGTGGATCGAGATTCCACTCGACCTCGCGCTCCCGCCGCCCGAAGCACAGCGCGATCGCATCGGCGCGACGCCGATCGTCGTTAGCGATCCATCCGACCTCGACGGCGTCATCGTCAACGTCGAAATCCTCGAATACGCGGAAGACGTCGGCACGCGCCACGAATCGCCGCCGGTGGGCCGCGTTGTCGAAATCCTCGGCCGCCCCGGCGATTTCGGCATCGACGTCGAAATCATCATCCGCAAATTCCACCTGCCGCACCGGTTCTCGGCCGACGCTGTGAATCAGGCGCAAAGCATCACCCGCGTAATAAGCGATGACGAGTTCCGGCATCGCCGCGACTTCCGCGGACTTCCGATCGTCACCATCGACGGCGAAACCGCGCGCGATTTCGATGACGCCGTCCACGTGGAACGCCTGCAAAACGGCTGCTTTGCGCTGCAGGTTCACATCGCGGACGTCAGCCATTACGTGCGGCCGCATTCCGCAATCGACGAGGAAGCACTCGAACGCGGAACGAGTGTCTACTTCCCGGATAGGGCCGTGCCCATGCTTCCTTACGAACTCTCGACCGACATCTGTTCGCTCGTCCCGCAGCAAGATCGCCTGGTGATGAGCGCGCTGCTTGAATTCGACCCCGCGGGTGAGATCACGCGCAGCGAATTCACCCGCGGCATCATCCGCAGCGCCGAGCGCATGACGTACACGGATGTCCACGCGCTTCTGGAAGGCGACCCGCACCTGCAAGAGCGCTACGGGGCTCTGGTCGCGCAGTTCAGGCTGATGCGCGATCTCGCCCTGATCCTCAACAAGAAGCGCGTCCGCCGCGGCTCCATCGATTTCGATCTCCCCGAGCCCATCATCGAATTCGATCCGTTCGGGGCCATGACCGGCGTTGTCCGTTCGGTCCGCAACATCGCGCACCGCATCATCGAAGAGTTCATGCTGGCCGCGAATGAAGCCGTCGCCGCGCACCTGGAACGTGTCGCCTAAACGGTGATCTACCGCATCCACGAACTGCCCGATCCCAAGCGCGTGATGGAATTCGAAGAAGTAGCGGCGCAGTTCGGCGTCTCACTCGGCGTCGGCGCGATCCCGGTCGATCGCTTCCGATATACAGACAAACGCCGCGACGGCAGCAAGAAGCAGCGCGCTGTCGAAATCCCCAAGGAAAGCGTTCGCATCACCTCGCGCATGTATCAGAAGCTGGTGGCCAAAATCGAGGGCACGCCCGAAGAGCGCATCCTCAGCTTCCTGATGCTGCGTTCGCTCAAGCAGGCCCGTTACAGCACCGAGAACGAAGGTCACTTCGCGCTTGCGGCTTCGCATTACACCCACTTCACCTCGCCCATTCGCCGCTATCCCGACCTCGTCGTCCACCGTCTGCTCGGTGCATGGCTCGACAAACAAACCTATGGCAGTCCAACGGAACTGGCTGCCGTCGCGAGCCAATCGTCCACCAACGAGCGCCGCGCCGCCGAAGCCGAACGCGAGCTCGTCGAATGGAAGAAGGCGCGCTTTATGGAATCGCGCGTTGGCGAAGAGTTCGATGCGCTGGTTATTTCCGTCACCCGTCACGGTCTCTTCGTCGAGCTCACCGAGCTCTTCATCGAGGGATTGGTCCCAATCGACTCCCTACCCGGAGATCACTTCATCTATCACGAGAATGTCCGAAAAATCATCGGCGCCCGAACCCGCCGCGAGTATGCTGTCGGCGAACGCGTCCACGTCCTCCTCGAGCGCGTCGATCCCGCCGAGCGCAAGCTCCAGTTCGCCCTCATCGAGCCCGAGCCGCCGTCGAAACAAAAGCCCAAACAAAAACGAAAACGCGCAAGGACCTCTTCGTAACTCGGATTTCCGCAAGCTCTGGATCGGCCAGATTATCTCCGAGATTGGCTCGCGCATCTCGCGCGAAGGCATACCGCTCACCGCCGCGCTGACCCTGCAGGTTACCGCGCCGCAGATGAGCATCCTCGCCGCACTGGGAAGCGCATCCGCATTGCTCTTCAGCTTGTTTGCGGGCGTGATCGTCGATCGCGTTTCAAGGCGGCCCGTCTTGATCGGCGCGGATATCGGGCGCGCCTTGCTGCTCGGCACGATTCCGCTGGCGGCTATCCTGCACTGGCTCAACTACTGGCAGCTTGTCCTCGTCGCCGCACTTACCGGGATACTCACGGTTCTTTTCGACGTCGCCTATCAGTCCTATCTGCCGTCGCTCGTCAAACCGGAGGCACTGGCGGAAGGCAATCGCATTCTTGGGATGGGGAGCGCCGCGGCCGAGATTCTAGGTCCGGGCCTCACCGGCATTCTGGTGACGGCGATCTCCGCGCCGCTCGCCATCGGGATCGACGCGGCATCCTTCCTCGTATCGTCAGCCTCGGTGATCGCGATTCGCGGCCGCGAAACTCAGCGGGCGCCCTCCGTCCAATCCCACTGGCTCGAAGAAGCGCTGGCCGGCGCGAAGGTGATTCGCGAGCGGCCCTTGCTGCGCGCACTTGCGTTGCGCGCCATGACCGCCTTCCTTTGCATGGGGAGCGCATTCAGTTTCTACATCTTCTATGCGGTTCGCGAACTCGGGATGAGCCGCATCGCCCTCGGCTTTACGATCGCGCTCGGTGGCGTCGGAGCGTTGCTCGGAGCGTGGCTCGCCGAACGGATCTCGAACCGTCTGGGGACGGGGCACGCCTTCTTCACCGCCACCATCTTCATGGGCTTCGCTTACCTTTTGATTCCGGCCGCGGGACTGTACCCAGCCCGCGCCGTCTGGTTCCTCGGCTGCCAGCAGCTATTCGGCGACTTCGCATGGAGC
>NZ_CAJCHS010000294.1 GCF_903970205.1 Nevskia soli
TTAGTTCATTCACGTTATTGCGCGAAATCGTGCTTGCGGTTAGTCTTGTTGGTTTCGCTGACAACTCTATGCAAGGCAAAAACCCGTTGAAGGCGCCGCCCTGGTTGCGGCCGGTCGTCTTCATAGCGTTCCTGCTGGTTATATGGCAAATCGCGATCGGCCGGCAGCCGGTGCATCTCCTGCCAAGTCCCTGGGAAGTGGCTCGCGGTATCGTCGATCTCGCCCGTGAGGGATTGTTGTTGAAGTATTCCGTCGCGTCCCTCTTTCGGGTCACCTGGGGCTTTCTATCGGCTGCGGTTTTGGCGGTTCCGATCGGCTTAGCGATCGGCTGGTATCGGCGCGGCGAGATGGCGCTCAATCCGCTGATTCAGATTCTTCGCCCGATTTCACCCCTGGCCTGGATTCCGATTGCGATTCTCTGGTTCGGCGTTGGCGACATGGCCGCGATCTTTTTGATTTTCCTGGGCAGTTTTTTCCCGCTCGTTCTGACCACCGTTAACGCGGTACAGGGCGTTCCGGCCGTTTACGTAAACGCGGGACGTAACTTCGGCTTGAGTCCCGCCGCTCTGATCTACCGGGTGCTCTATCCCGCCGTGATTCCGCAACTGATCACGGGCCTCAGGATAACCCTGGGTGTCGCCTGGCTGGTCGTGGTTGCGGCGGAGATGATCGCCGTAAACTCCGGGCTCGGCTTCCTGATCATAGATGCGCGTAACGCGGGCAACCGCTACGATCTGGTGGTCGCGGGAATGGTCGTGATCGGTGTCATCGGTGTTCTATTGGATCTGGGCATGCGGTCATTGGAAAGAGTGAAGTCGCTTAGTTGGGGCTATTCGGAGGATTAGTGGCGGGTATCGAGACTGACAAGAGAGCGGAGACGGCGCAGCCTAAGCTATCCACCGAGCACCTCACGGTGGCTTTTGGGCGTAACGGAAAGACAACGCCTGTTCTGAACGACATCAATCTGGCCGTGGGAAAGGGCGAGTTTCTCTGTGTGGTCGGCCCCTCGGGCTGCGGGAAGTCAACGCTGCTCAGCACGATGGCTGGATTCCTTTCGCCTACCAGCGGAGCGGTGAAGATCGACGGTGAAGTCGTGAACGGGCCGGACCCGCGGCGGATTTTTGTTTTTCAGGAGCGCGGCGTTTTCCCCTGGCTGACGGTTGAGGGGAACATCGAGTTCGGCCTCTTTCACTTACCGGGGGCGGAGCGGCGGCGACGGATTATCCACTATATTCAGTTAGTCGGACTGGAAGGCTTTGAAAAGGCTTATCCGGCGGAACTGTCGGGAGGCATGAAACAGCGGCTGGAAGTCGCGCGGGCGCTGGCAGTTAACCCCGATATGCTTTTTCTGGATGAACCTTTTGGATCGCTGGATTCCATCACGCGTCTCACCATGCGCAAGGAGCTGCTGCGAATCTGGGAAGCGGAGCGGAACACCATCATCTTTGTTACCCATGATATCGACGAAGCAGTCCAGCTCGCGGACCGGGTCGCGGTAATGAGCGATCGACCCGCGAGGATTCAGGGCATCGTCAAAATCGACATTGAACATCCGCGCGATGTTAGTTCACCCAGCTATCTGGAACTCCGCGACGGAATTAGTCAACAACTCGGTTTGGCGCATAAGATATGAACTCGCTCGCGGAACCTAGAAAGTGGGAGAGAGTCTTCTGGCCGGTTCTTGCCTCGATAGCTTTCCTGGCGCTTTGGCATTTCTGTGTGATCTGGAGCCATACCAAAGTATTTCCTTCACCGCTTGCCGTAGAGAAGGGCATGCTTGAGTTAGCTCGTAAAGGTCTCTTATTACGGTATATTGCGGACTCGCTGCGCCGCGTGGCGCTTGGATTTGGAGCAGCCGCGGTTCTGGGGATTCCGGTAGGTTTGACGCTGGGCTGGTATCCGGCAGCCAATCAGGTAGTGAATCCCGTTTTGCAGATGTTACGTCCCATTAGTCCGCTGGCCTGGATCCCGGTCGCCATCGTATTTTTCGGCGTGGGAGATACGACGGCTGTGTTCCTGATCTTTCTTTCGGCATTCTTTCCGATCGTGGTGGCCTGCGTCAGCGGCGTATCCAATGTACCCTCTGTATACCGGCGAGCGGGTCGAAATTTCGGACTGAACCCGGCCCAGTTACTCGCGCGCGTCGTCTTCCCCGCGGCGCTTCCGCAAATCATCATCGGTCTAAGGATTGCGCTTGGCATTGCGTGGCTGGTGGTCGTGGCCGCCGAGATGATCGCGGTCGATTCGGGCCTCGGATATCTTGTGATCGACGCGCGTAATTCCGGGAAACGTTACGACCTGGTTGTCGCGGCGATGTTATTGATCGGAGTTATCGGGCTGGCATTGGATCTCTGTTTTCGGCGACTTAGGAATATCCGATCGGTCCGTTGGGGATTTCGTAATGAGTGGTAAGAGTAAGTTCCTGTTGTTCGGCTTCGTCTGGCTCGCGCTGATTTCGGGAATGCACGCGTACCTGAACGTGAATTGGGCCTCCGTTCTAAACGATTACCGTCCGGCGGCGAAGAGAAAAATCAGCGTCGCCTATATCCCGGTTACCTGCCAGCTCACGTGCCCGGTGACCGACTACATCTCCAAGCTTTCGGACAGCGGCGAAATCTTCCTGCCGCGCATGTTCCAGGGATTTCCGGAAATGAAGGAAGCTCTGATTTCGAAGCGGATGCAAGCCGCGTTCATCGTCGCTCCGATGGCGATCGCGCTGCGTGCCCAGGGCGTTCCGATCAAGGTCGTTTACCTCGGCCACCGTTACGGCAGCGCGCTGGTTGTGAAGAAGAACGGGCCGGTCAAAACCTTCGCCGATTTGCGCGGCCGGACGATTGCCATTCCGACGCGGTTTTCGGATGAGCGTCTTCTGGTGTTCCGGGCCATGAAAAAGTGGGGGATCAAGCCCGGCGAGATCAGGATGGTCGAGATGGCGCCGCCCGATGTGGCCGGCGCGCTCGCCGCGGGTGCGATCGACGGGTTTGTCATGGGCGAGCCATTTCCTTCGCAGGCTGAGTTGGGTGGATACGGCCGGGTTCTTTTTCAGGCAAGGGAATACTGGCCGGACTATATGTCGTGCATTCTGGTTGTGCAGCAGGATCTGATCGATCGGCGGCCGGACATTGTGCAGACCTTGGTGGACGGGATTGCGCGGTCGGGTCTTTGGCTCGATCAAGGGCTCGATAAAGGAAAAGCGCATCGCGAGGATGCGGCCGACTTCGTTGGACGTTTCTATTACAACCAGAAGCCGGCCGTACTGCGTTTTGCGCTGACGAAACCGCTGGACCGGGTGATGTACACGCCTCTCGCGCCCCGCCGCGCGGACTTCGATATGGTCCGCGACCTGATGATTGAAACCGGTGTATTGGATAAGAAGATTGACTTCGATGAGTATGCCGACACGCGCTTCTCGGATGGGGCTCGTACGCAAACCTCCTGGATCTATGAGGCGGGGATTGCCAAAGCTAAGTGACAGTAATCGTAGACAGACAGTAAGGAGTTAACTAAGCATGTTCCGCAGAAACTTTATTCAACGACTTACACTCGTAGGGACTGGCAGTTTGGCAGCGTTAGGGGCTGCTGAAGGGCGCGGGATCAAGAGGGTAACGTACCGGGTAAGCGGTTTTACCTGTGTCACGTGCGCCATCGGCCTCGACACGGTCCTCGGAAAGCAACCGGGTGTTGTACACGTTACATCGAGTTATCCGGACGCAAAGACAGTGATTGATTACGACCCGGGGTTAGTTACGGAAAAGGCGCTTGAGGCGGCGATCGCGGAGATGGGTTTTCGCGTTGGGCGAGATACAAATGATGCCACTCGCTGAACCGGGCTGTCTTTCGAGCGCGGCAAAGATCCTGACCGATTCCTTGCGTCTTCGTCGACCGCCGGTTGCCATTTCACTGACCAATCATGTTCCTAGTGGCGTTCGCGCACATGGCGGACTTGTTCCGGCGGGCTGCCGGTTCTGGGAAGACGCGGCGGACCGGGCGTTCTACACGACAGCCTCGGAGCACAGTTTGTGCGCCGTCGGCATCTATACGCACAACCTGCAACCGTCCCCCCGGCAGCAAGTCGATTTGATGGATGCGTTGAGGGTTTTTGGTGAACTTGGCTACGTAAGGCCGGAAGATCTGCCGCTGATCCCGACGCTTCGCTCGCGCCACGAATATGTTGTTTACTCACCCCTGGCGACCGCGCCGACCGCCCCGGATGCCGTGGTGCTCTTCGTCGATGCCGCTCAAACACTGATCCTCTCGGAAGCGACGCAACAGGTGGAGCTGCAGACCGCGCCCGCGATGGGACGTCCGGCTTGCGCGGTCATTCCGCAGGTCCTGAACACGGGCCGTGCCGCGCTTAGTCTCGGGTGTTGCGGAGCTCGCGCGTATCTCGGAGTTCTCCCGGCCGGTGACTCGATTTTTGCCCTGCCCGGACAGACGCTCGGATTGTACGTCGAACGGGTAGAGGCGCTGGCCAAGGCGAATCGATTGCTCTCGACTTTTCACGAGCTTCGGCGGCAGGCGGTCGAATCCGGGCAGACTCCAACGGTTCAGGAATCGCTTGCCGCGCTCATGGCGCAGGGATCGGGGAGTTCGTAGAGCGACGCCTCGCACGCTTTGGCGAATGGCCTCGACATCGGCGAGAGCCTGAAGCCAGTTTGGAGGCGCTTTAGATTCGTCACGTGAATGAAAAACGCTTTCGGTCCGTTAGGTAGCCGATATTGTAGGCATAGTAGCCGGACGAAATGTCGTGTTGTCCATATTCGAAGGCCGTTGAGAGATTCAGAAGGTTGCGCTTCGCGGCCCGGGCGAGAACACCCAAAGTGCCCGTGGCTTCGATGCCGTTACGCTGCGACTCAACAACTCCTTCACGATCGTCGATTAACAGCAAGTCGGCACGAAGTTCAACGGCCAAAGCAATCGCTTCCTTTC
Organism: Nevskia soli; assembly: GCF_903970205.1. Classification (GTDB taxonomy): domain Bacteria; phylum Acidobacteriota; class Terriglobia; order Bryobacterales; family Bryobacteraceae; genus Bog-113. The sequence continues at coordinate 4,930 of NZ_CAJCHS010000294.1, forward strand.
CCCTTTATCAAGGTTTTTCACCGGAGAGTGATGGGTGTGAATGCATCTGCGAACATCGATCCACACCGGCGGATTGGCAATCCAATTTCTTACCGGGGATGGGCCCGCCGTCAGCTCGTCTCGAACGATGGTTGGAAGGGTGATTCCTTGAAAGAGAATGGGGAGTATGTCGATATGGCCGATCAGCACGAGATAGTTGATTGGTCCGGTATCAGCGACGACGAGTGGCACTCCTCAGGTGCCTAGGCGATCAAGCGCTTGCTGCTCGCGCCGGAAATCCTCAATGCTGTATTCGTTCCACACTCCATGAGCCTTAAGAAATCCATCCAGTTCATAGCGGCTTTGAAATCCCAGCAAGCGACGTAGCTCGGCCTTCGATATCCGTTCGTTCTTGTATTCCTCAGTGGCGAATGCTTCCAGCGCGCGGCGTGACAGATCGACGCCCGATGCGTTTAGGCGCTCGGCAAGATCGTCGGGTATCACGACAGTGAGGTCCATGGTTCCTACTGATTAGGTTAACCCTTATCGCAAGGTGGAACGGGCCTCACGCAAGAATTTCCAGCTGATGTTGGATCGAGTCCGATTCCTCTAGCTTGCGCCGCGCCCGCTAAGCACCTGCGGAATCGTCTGCAACAAGATCTTGCAATCCAGCCCCAGCGACCAGTTGTCGATATACTCCAGATCCAACTTCATCCACGTCTCGAAATCCACCTCGTCACGCCCATTCACGGCCCACAGGCAGGTCAGCCCTGGGCGCATCCGCAGCCGCCGCCGCTGCCATCGCTGATATTGGGCGACCTCGCTTGGAATCGCCGGGCGCGGTCCCACCAGCGACATCTCCCCCCGCAGCACGTTCACCAGTTGGGGCAGTTCATCCAGTGAGAAGCGGCGCAGGTAGCGGCCGATCGGAGTCAAACGCGGATCGTTCGGAATCTTCGGGGCGGTCTGCCGGCGGCTGAGGTGCAGCAATTCGGATTGCCGCTGCTCCGCGCCGAGCGACATCGAGCGGAACTTGTACACGCGGAAGCGGCGCCCGTTTAGCCCGCAGCGCTCCTGCGAGAACAGCGCCGGACCGGGCGACGAAAGCCGGACGGCGGCAGCGATCAAAAGCATCACCGGCCAGCCCAGGAGAATCGCAACCGCGGCAATCGAAACGTCGATGGCGCGCTTCACCAGTAAGAGAAGATCGTCGTCCGGCGCAGCCGAGAACGTGAGGAGCTGGGTTTCGCCGAGGTTCTCCAGCCGGATTTCGCTGTTCACATGCGGGAAGAAATCCACCGCAACGCGGGTGCGAACGCCTTCCTCGTCGCACAGCAGGAACACATCTTCGAGCCGGGCGAGCTCCGGACTCTCTACCGCGAAAAGGATCTCATCCACGACGTGCGCGCCGAGGAGCCGCGGCAGGTCGGAAAGGGGGTAGACCGGATAGTCCTGCTTCAACTGCATGATGAGGGGCGCGAAGCCCGTGGCCAGAAATCCGGTGATCGAAACGCCTGGGGCAGCCTCCAGCGTGCGGCCCAGGCGCTCCGCCGGTTCACCCGCTCCGACGACCAGGACATACCGCACAGCGCTGCGGCGCACACTGCCCGTCAGCCGCACCGAAGCCAGTCTGAATATCAATAGGAATGCGCTGCTGTATATCGCGAACAGACCCAGGAAGAAGCGGCTCAGGTCCAGCCGGAGGATGAACTCGAATACCAGCAGGCCGAGGGTCCCAAGCATCGCCTGCCGCAGCGCGTCGCGCAGAATGACGCGCCATCCGCTCCGCCCCAGCCGCGAGTACACGTCCAGCCACCATCCGGCAGCCATCCAGGTGAGAACGCAGAATCCGAGCACCAGGGCGTGTGACGGAACCGCGAAATCGTGGTGAAAGTGAAGCGACAGACGGGTGGCGTAGGCGGCCTCGAACGCCAGGCCGGTGAGCAGGAGATCCGCGGCCGTGAAGAGAATCCGGGTTTTCCGAGCCTGATTGCTGAACATGCGCCCGAAAACCAGTTAATCAGATGAAGTACATCGGATCGGCTTCTTCGACGCCCTGCTTCATGCGGTCGACCGAATGGCAGACGTCCGCGAGGGTGATGTTGTCCAGGATCTCAGCCGTGGCATTGCGCACCTTGCGCATGACCATCCGGGTTCCGCAGGTCTTTTCGTCAATACACTCATCGCAGCGCCGGTAGGCCGTTTCGCTCGCGCACGGGAGCGGCGCGAGGGGCCCTTCCATCAGACGAATCACCTGTCCAACGGTGACTTTATCGGGCGCCGTCGTCAGATGATAGCCGCCGCCGCGCCCGGGTTTGCTGTCGACCAGTCCGCCCGCTTTGGCTGTCAGGAGGATGAGTTCCAGGAATTTCTTGGGGATGAATTCTTCGTCGGCGATGTGCTGAACCAACACCGGCCCATTCCCGTAATGGCGCGCCAGAAGATACAAAGCGCGAAGACAGTACTTAGTTTTCTTCGAAATAATACGCATTCATTCAGGTCGTATAATATAATCGTACTGGTAGACACAATAACCCCGCTGAAAAAATTTTGTTGCGGGCGGAAGCAAACCTCAATAAAATTAGTAGACGTTCAAACATTTCAGGGACTTTCGATAACGGAGGATTAGTGTACCCAAAACATAACCGCAGTATACGTCGTACGGCCTTATCTTTGTGCGTCTTTGGGCTGCTTATAGGAGTGTCTGGGACGGCAAAGGCTCAGACGGGGCAGGACCCGAACAATCCGCCACCCGACCCCAATGCGCCGGGACAGGTGAAACTTCCGGGCGAGCCGCGCGCGGTGGGGGGGCAGACGACTCCGCCGGCAGGCGTGCCGCTTACGGCGGGCGTTTCGACCGTTCCGCTGCCGTACCATACCGGCGACATCGCGGCTGCGACTGGCGAGCCGTCCATTTCCGAAAAATTCGAAGAGAAGCTGCCGCGGTGGCTGCGGTTTACCGGCGAGCTCCGGGATCGCGTCGAAGGCTACGAGAACCTGAATTTCAAGCCGAATAACGGCGACCTTTATGATCTCTATCGGCTGCACGTCGGGATGCTGATTGAACCGACGTCCTGGATACGGTTCTTCATCATGGGATCGGACGAGCGCGTGTTCGATAGGAGCCCGGCGCTTCCGCCGTATCAGAATACCTGGGATATCAAGCAGGCCTACTTCGAACTGGGCGAAACCGAAGGAAGCGGCTTCGGCCTGCGGGTAGGCCGCCAGGATCTGTACTTCGGGAACGGCCGTTTCATCGGCAACTCCTGGTGGACCAACGACCAGCGCGCATTCAACGCCGTGCGGGGCAGCTACGAGAAAGACGGCTATCGCGCCGACCTGTTCATCGCCTCAGTGGTAATCCAGCGAGACGGGGTCGTTGACCACACCAATCAGGGAAACAACCTGAGCGGCGCTTACGGCACCATCAAGAATCATTTCATCAAGAACTCGCAGATTGAGCCGTTCACCTTTTGGCACGTGATGAATGGCGCGACCCTCAAGAGCGGAAAACTCGGTCACCTGGACGAATGGACCGGAGGCGTACGCTTCCTCGGCCGTCTGCCGGGCAACTTCGATTACCGCACCGAAATGGCCCTGCAGCGCGGCGAGCTCGGTCCTTCGGCGATTCGGGCGTGGACCGGTCACTGGGTGATCGGCAATACGCTTCCCGTCTGGTTCGCGCCGCGTCCATTTGTGGAGTACAACTACGCTTCGGGCGATTCGAACCACAGCAACAACAACGTCGAGGGCACGTTCGATCCTATCTACCCGAGCACCCATGACAAGCTCGGCCTCGCCGACCAGATCGGCTGGCGCAATATCAAAGATTTCCGAGTCGGCCTGGATGTGCGGCCCGCGAAAAAATGGGTCGCCAACGTGAGCGGTCATGACTTCTGGCTGGCCAATGCGCACGACGCCCTTTATCCGACGCGCGGCTCGGTCGTCTTCAAGGATTACGCGGGCACGGACGGGACGCACGTCGGCGAAGAAGTCGATGGTCAGGTGATCTATAAGCCGACGCTGCAGACCCAGATCGGCGCGGGGATCGGGCATCTGATGCCGGGCGAGTACCTGAACAAGCAGTCGAAAGGACTGTCTTACACCTATCCGTATTTCCTGATCGATTACGTGTTCTAGTGCGGCGTGGCCGATGTGTTATGGTGTGGGGTGAGAGCGGAAATCGCGCTCTCACCCACCCGCGCGGGCGCGTAGCTCAATTGGCAGAGCAAGAGACTCTTAATCTCTAGGTTATAGGTTCGATTCCTATCGCGCTCACCATCCCTGTATGTGTCGTGAGGGGTCCATCAACCGTACTCCGCTATCCATCCTCTTTGTTTGTTCGCATGTGTTGCGCCTCTTCCGGCTCCGCTCCGTATGGTTTGGATAGTAACTCAATGGTGACTAACCAGATTCTGACTGCAGCATCTAAACAACAAACGTCCCGACCCAGCAGCTACATCAATTACTTTTGCTAATGCCTTGTTCATTGGACTTTAATTGCGCGTTAGCAACGGCTGAAGCCCCCTTGCCGTTAGTCATAGCAGGAGGAACAAGAACATGAAACTAACAATCATCAAGGGGCTTTTGGTGGCAGGGATGCTGGTCGGAACCATGTCCGCGCAGACCATCTATCAGCGCGAACAAAACCAGCAGAACCGCATCGCGCAAGGCGTTCAGTCCGGTGCGCTGACTCCGCATGAGACGGCGCGGCTCGAACATCGGGAGGCGCGGGTCAACCGCGAGATCCGTCGCGATCGCTTCCGTAACGGCGGCCATCTGACTCATCGGGAGCGCGCGCACATCCGCCGTCAGCAGAACCACATCAGCCGCGCGGTCTATCGCGCCAAGCACAATGCGCGCAGGTTCTAAGTCTGCGTCAAGAATCACCGGGGCGCGTTGTACACGAAAGTGAGCTGGAGGACAACGCGATCCCCGGTGTAACCTTCGGGCAACTGGGGCAGGCGATTGGACATGCTGAGCGCGGCGACAACGGCAAGGTCCAGCGGCTTCGATCCGGACTGGGTGGTGTAAATGGCTTTCGTAATCTCGCCGTTACGCGCGATCGAGAATTGAACAACCACGCGGCCCCGCTGGCCGAGCCGGACGCTCTCGGGCATCACGGAAAACCAGTTCCGCTTGACCGTACTGAGCACCTGAACCATGTAGGGTCCGAAATCAACTCCTTTCGGATCGCTGATCAAGCCGATGCTGGCTTTGGGGCGCGTTGCGGTCGGCCTGGGATTAAACGAGTGATCGGGCGTGCTTTCGCTCGTATCGTCGCCGATCTCGCGAGACCCGCCGCCTGAGCGTGCCAGTTCGTGAACGATATCGTCGATTCCGCTGCCCGGCACCTTCAGCCGTCCGGTCCCCTGGCCGGGTTGCGGAGGAGGTGGAGGTGATTCGAGCACCAGCTTTGGCTGCTCGACGGTGCGCGGCGGTGGCGCAACCGTAATCTGAGGCATGATCTGTACGCCCGGTTGCGTTTGCGCCAGAATTTTAGGAGGCTCCTGCGGAATAGCCGGCGTCGGCGTCTGCTTCGCAACTTGCGGCGGCGGTGGCGCCGCGATGCGTGCCTGTTTCGCCGGGCGCGCCTCCCTCGGAGCCGGAGGGCTTACCGACTCAACCGAGATCTCTTGTGAAGGGTTCTTGTTGGGTGCTTTCTGCGTGAGCCGCGTCGGCGGGTCGATTAAAGGCGTTACGCGTTCCGGCCGCGGAGGTTCCTTCGGCGGCTCAACCGTCGGCATCGAGAGCAGCATCGCGACGATCGCGAGATGAAAGACTCCCGAGCCGATACCGGCGCGCTCCCACTCGGAGCGCGTTGGCATCTGACGATCCAGCAGGGTGACCCGATACTCCGCGTCGGGAACAGAGGGCACAGAACGCGTCGACTTCATTGCCGGCGGACCCCAGCTTCAACGGAAGCCTCAACCACTGCCGCATGCTTCTCGATTTCGCTCACCACCGCGAGTGCCACTTCCAGGGTCCGCCGCGCGGCCGTGCCGTCAACCACCGGTTTCCGCCGGGTCCGCACGCATTCAAGAAAGGATTCGAACTGCGTCCGAAGCGGTTCGTCTTTACTGATCTCCACTGGATGAAACGAAATCTCGCGCGATTCGGTTACGCGAATCGCCAGCAGCTCCTGGCGGCTGTAGTCGACGGAGATGTACTCGCCCGGCTGGAACAGACGCAGCTTCCGGATGGTTTCCGTAGACGCGCGGCTGGCGGTCAGGTTTGCCACGCAGCCATTCGCGAACTGCAAGCGGACATTCGCGATATCGACTTTGGGCGAGAGAATCGAGATGCCCGCCGCGCGGATTTCGTCCAGATCGGCATCCACCAGCGACAGCACGATATCGAGATCGTGAATCATCAAATCGAGTACGACGTCGATATCCAGACTACGTGGACTGAACAGGCTCATCCGGTGTACTTCAAAGAACAACGGCAGGCGCGCGATCCCGGTAAGCGCGATGGCCGCGGGATTGAAGCGCTCCAGATGGCCGACTTGCAGGATGCGGCCGTTCGCGGCAGCGGCGGCAATCATGCGATCGGTTGATGGGAGATCGAAGCTAATGGGCTTTTCCACCAGAACATCGATGCCGGCCTCGAGAAGTTCGCAAGCGACGGCGGCATGCGCCTGGGTTGGAACGGCGACGATGGCCGCGTCGACTTCACCGATGAGTGAGCGGCAATCCGGCATCGCAAGAGTGCCGTGCGCCGCAGCCACGCTAGCGGCCCGCGCGGGGTCCAGATCGACAACTCCGGCCAGACGGCAGCCGGGCGCGGCAGCCGCGACGCGGACGTGATTCACTCCAAACTGGCCTGCGCCAACGACCGCGACCCGTATTGCTTCGTTCAGAACTCAAAGACCCTTTCGCTTTGAACTATTGTCTCAAGGCCGGGTAAGCTGTTGCAGAGGTTTACGCGGATAGCGCCAATG
>NZ_CAJCHS010000295.1 GCF_903970205.1 Nevskia soli
GCTTAACGGCCCAGGAGAAGGCCGCGCCTAAGACTCCCACCCCGACGTAGGCAATTCCCATTGCCGTGCCGCGTTTTCGCCGGAACCAATGCGAAATGATGATTTGGTGCGGAATCGGCCCGGATAAGATATAGCCGACCGTGTAGATCAGCCAGAGCAGATAGTAGACCGCTAACGATCCACCCATTCTGCTAAACCCGGCAAACGCGATGAAGGTCAACCCAGTACCGGCCAAGATCAGGCCGCGCGGCGAAAAGCGCGGAACGACTAACGGTCCTACCCACAGCGTCAGCAGAGCCGCAATAGGAAAACCCAGAGTAATGCTATGCCTGGCCCAACCAAACGCGTTCTCATAGTAGTCATAGAAGAACGGCATGTTGTAGTAAGGCATCCCTACCGCGATTCCAAAGGTAAAGAATGCAGCCAGGGTGACCCACCAGCCTCGGAACAAGGGGGCTCTCGGCATATTACGGAACCGGTTGTACGGTTGCCCGGCGTTCCAGCTTGCCCCACCCGACTAGCCGGCCGCGCATTGCGAACACTAAAGACTTTCCTAACACGTAATGCATAAGCTGCCGGTAATAGACCCGCTGGAAGAACAACAGGCGTAAGTCCGCCGGCGCGAGGCCTTCCAATCCGTAAGCCAGTAAGCCTGTAAGCAGTTCAAGGAGAAAGAAAGCAAGATAGTATTGCAGCACGATCAACCCGTTACCGGCAAACAACGCGATAATCATCGAAATCTCGGCGAACGGCGCGAGAGCCGAGAGTAAGACCTGGAACAACCAGATACTCGGCAGCGCGACGAACCCCAAGGTTCCATAGCGCGGGACGAAGAGCGCGTCGCGATGTTTCCAGGCCGCTTGCAGCGTTCCGAATGCCCACCGGAAGCGCTGTTTCGCCAACCCTTTGGTATCTTCCGGCGCCTCGGTATAGGCAACCGCCTTCTCCTCATACCGGATACGATAACCGAGCCGCCGGATGGAGAGGGTTAAGTCCGTATCTTCCGCCAGGGTATCGTGTCCGAAACCGCCGAGCGAAACTATCAGCTGCTTGCGCCACGCGCCCACAGCGCCGGGAACGACGGTGATCGCGTTCAACAGATCCAATGCGCGGCGGTCCAGATTGAATCCGTAAACATACTCGATCGATTGAAAACGCGTGATCCAGTTGTGCCGATTTCCGACACGCGCGTTCCCGGAAACGGCGCCCACTCTGCCATCGTGGAAGTGCCGGGTAAGATACGCGATCGTGCCGCGTTGAAAGATCGTGTCTGCGTCCACTGCGATCAACACGTCGTGTGAGGTCTTCAGAATCGCGTGATTCAGGGCAGCCGACTTACCGCGGTTCGGCTGAGTCAAAAGTAGAACTTTAGGATGTTCACCGAAGTGATCGCAGAGTAGCTGGTAAGTTCGATCCTTTGATCCGTCGTCGACCACGATAACCTCGATGTCCTCGTAGCCATTCGCCAGAATCGATTCCACGGTCCTTACGATGACCTTCTCCTCGTTATAGGCGGCGATGACTACCGAAACCCGAGGACAATAGTCCGGATCGAACACCCGCTTGCGTGCCCCTATCTTCTGGCACACTGCAAGAATTCCATAGATAACCGAGCGCCCAGCGGTAAGATAAATCGCGCAAAGGAACAAAATGCCGACAACTCCAAGCACGTTGCTCTTGAAATCGAAGGCGCGGCCCTCGATCCTCGCCCAACGCATCTCTTCGGCCGAGGGGACCGGCATAATGGCGGCGCGGTCTTTGCCGATCAGAGTACCCGCGGTTACGAATCGATAGCCCTGCGACTCGAAGTACTCGATGATCTGGGGAAGCGCGGCGACCGTCGCATCCCGGTTTCCACCGGCGTCATGGAGCAGGATCACGTGCCCGTTCTCCTGCTCGGCTTTGATCTCGTCCAGGATCGCCTTTGCGGTGGTCGGCGTCTGCCAGTCGCGCGGGTCGATACTCTCAGCCACAGTTACATAGCCTTCCAATTGGGCCCGCTGAATCGGAAGGATTTCGGCGGGAGTCTGCGGCTCGCTATCAGCGTTATAGGGCGGCCGAAACAAGGTCGTCGAATGTCCGAGCGCGTTTTCTAAGATCCGCTGTGTCGCCGATAACTCAAGGTCGGTGCGGTAAGCCGACACGGTAGCTATGTTCGGATGCGAGTAAGTATGATTCCCGATTTCGTGGCCCTCGCGGTACTCGCGCTTTACGAGATCGATGTTGTTCTCCGCATTGACGCCGATCACGAAGAAAGTAGCGGGTACATGATATTTACTCAGAATGTTCAGGATTCTCGGAGTGTACTTCGGGTCCGGGCCGTCATCGAAGGTAAGCGCCATTAGCTTGTCGCTTGTCCGTCCCGCGTCGTCGATGACATAGTAAGTCGGAAACACCTGATACGCTTCCGTGTAGTCGCCGTCCTGACTCGCGGGCTTCTTCACTTTCCGCGAGCCGTCGTGCGGTACCTCTGCGACATGGAGGAACTCCCCACCCGAGTAGGGGTTCACCTGTTTATTTGCGGTCATAAGATCCAGCGGAGCTGGATCGAAGTCGTCCGGCGGCCAGGCGCCCGGTTCCAAAACATTCCACAAGCCCGGATCTTCCGCCCCGAGCCGCCAGACTCCAATGCCGCGAAAGCCATCGTCATGAATCGCCTGAGCCATGTTGAGTCCGGTCACCGCATCCAGGAACCAGATCTCATGCTGCTCGGCGCCGGTACTGTAGCGAAGCACCGGGTTCTCCTGATCGCTGTCCCACTCAACGGTACTGACCGGATGGTTCAACAGCGCGCGGGACATAACTTCGTTGAAGCCGAGCTCCGAACTTGTACTCGACCCAATAACCCAGTCATAAGCATAAGCGCCCATACCCACAACCGTCTTTTCAGGCGGTAAGATCTTGGCGAGCTTGTCTAAGTGGTCTTCAAACCACTGCTCCGATGCAACCGGGCCAGGCGGTCCTGACTGGTAGTGCTCGTCATATACCATGGGCAGCAGGATATCGTTCGCGACGGCCAGCCGCTTCAGGTCGTAGGCGTCATCGTCTACCGGAACATCTTCCGTTACCAGAAAGCCCATAGGTCCCAGCCGCGCCTTGACTTCGGTCATGAACTGAACCAAAGCCGCGCTATCCGGTTTCTTCAACTCCTCGAAATCTATGTTGATGCCCTGAAACTTGTGCTCCTGAAGGTTGCTAACGATGTTATCGATAAGGGTGTGCCGCAGCTCGGGACTCTTCAGAATGCGGCGGACGTCCTCGGCCTGCCATCCATCGCGGTAGTTGGTGAGCATCGCGATGATCGGCAGGTTGGCCTGGCGGGCGATCACGGTGACGGTCTCGTCGCTTTGATCG
>NZ_CAJCHS010000296.1 GCF_903970205.1 Nevskia soli
CCAGGCTAATTCCTGAGTGCGGGGCTTTGGTTTGAAGGGTTTAGCGGGGAAAATATCGTGGGATGGGTTGTGTCTGAGGAAGGCAGATCGCAGACTCCCAGTCGTCGAGCGGGCTTGGGCCGCAGCGAAACCGACGGTTAGTAGAGACATGGTTATCAGTCTCACTTCGCGCTTTGCTTTAGATCAGGAAGCATTGTTTGAAGGTCGGGATCGATGACGCTATCGCTCTTAGGCGCTGTGCGCGCGGGTAAAAGCGCCAAGCGAATAAGTTACCGTGGAGCACGTAGGTAGGGTGAAGAAAAAAGTGGCAAGAGTCTCGTTATCGGTCGGGTTCAGCGCGAAGAAGGAGGCGGCAGCATCGCCAAATCCGAATTGCCTCGATTCCGCGATAAAGAGTAGAGCGTAAACCGTCAAAGGTAAAACCCACACGGAAAACCTGCCAACAAGCACGCCAAGGCGATAGGGCTGGTGGCAGGCGCAGTGGCTGGTCGGCGATTGCAACTAAGAGCGCAGCGCAAGGCGCGGCAAATATCGCCATCGACTGGTGGATAAGCATCGCGGTCGCGGGGTTCGGGCCTGGGTCGGGTTCCGTATCAAACATTTATGAGGCTCGATCCTTAAGAAAGAGTCCTGGCTCCGTTGCTTGGAAAGTCGTGAATCGCTTCTTCGATGGCCACGACGGCGGGCTCGGGAAAAGCGCGAACTGCGCACAGCTGCCTGTTCACCAACCGTAGATCGAGTCTCGGTATCATAACAATCGCTCATGAGCCGGATACTGATGGTTTCCTCCGAAGCAGCGCCCTACGCCAAGACGGGCGGATTAGCGGACGTGGTCGGCGCACTTCCGGCCGCCTTGCAGCAACTCGGTCACGAGGTAGCTGTTCTGATTCCTCGCTACGCCGGAACCGTGGCCCGTTCGCCGCGCCAGGTAACCGATCCGTTCGTCGTGCAACTCGGGCCCTACGCGTGGCGGCCGTCGGTCTACACAACCGCGGAAGATAGCCCGTTCTTCTTCCTGGATCTGCCGGAATTCTACGCGCGAGACGGCATCTATGGCGACCGCCGCGGAGACTTCGGCGACAACGATCTGCGCTTCGGGATGCTGTCTCTCGCCGTGTTTGAGTTCGCGCGCCGCATGTTCCGGCCGGACATCATCCACTGCCATGACTGGCAGGCGGGTTTGACACCCTGCTACCTAAAAACCTGGCTGACCCAGGAGCCGACCTTCTACAAAACCAAGTCGATCGAAACCATTCACAATCTAGGCTATCTCGGCTATTTCGGACGCGGCTCGCTGGAACGCGTGGGGCTGCCTCCGTGGCTGTTCCGGACGGACCTGGTCGAGTTTTACGGAGGCATCAGCCTGTTGAAGGCCGGGCTGGTTTACGCCGATGCGATCACCACGGTGAGCCCCAGATATGCCCAGGAGATTCAAACCCCGGAGCACGGGTATGGCTTGGACGGTTTGCTGCGCTCCCGCTCGCAGGATCTGATCGGAATCCTGAACGGCGTGGATTATTCGACGTGGAATCCGGAAACCGATACGGCGATCCCGGCGAATTACTCCGCCGCGGACCTCTCGGGAAAGGCGGTTTGCAAGCGGGAGCTGCTGCGTGAGTTCGGGCTGGAGCATGCGCCGCTCGATCGGCCATTGGTCGGTATCGTCAGCCGCCTGGCCGGTCAAAAGGGGTCCGATTTGATTCTGGACGCTGCCCCCGCGCTGTTCGGCGAAGACCTCTCGATGGTCGTGCTCGGTTCCGGAGAGCCCTCGTTCGAGCAGATGTTCCGGCAGATCCGGGACGCGTTTCCGGAGCGCGTCGGACTGCGCCTGGGGTATGACGACGGGCTCGCGCACCGCATCGAAGCCGGATCCGATATGTTTCTCATGCCCAGCCGCTACGAACCTTGCGGCCTGAATCAGATCTACAGCCTGCGCTACGGAACCGTTCCTGTGGTGCGCGCTACCGGAGGCCTGGACGACACGATTGACGGCGAAACCGGCTTCAAGTTCTGGGAATATTCCGGCTACGCCCTGCTGCTCGCGATGCAGGCCGCCTTGCGGGCGTGGAACGACCGGGAGCGATGGACCCGGATGATGCGGACCGGAATGGGCCGCGACTTCTCGTGGATGGCGAGCGCCGTGCAATACTCGACCCTGTACGAACGCCTGTTGAATCCTTAAGCTTCGTCGCGCTTCTAATATCTAGAAAGAGGAAATATGGCTGGAGTGAATACAAAAGATTTTACTGACGCGGCCTTCGAGACCGATGTGCTGAAATCGGACGTCCCCGTGCTGGTGGACTTTTGGGCCCAGTGGTGCGGCCCTTGCCGTCAAATGACGCCAACGATCGACGCGGTCGCGACCGAATACGACGGACGGGTGAAGGTCGGCAAGCTGAATGTGGACGAGCAGGGGCAAACGGCCATGCGCTACAACATCCGCAGCATTCCGACGCTGCTGCTTTTTAAGGGCGGGCAAGTCGTTGAACAGCGGATCGGCGCGATGGGCAAGAGCGACGTGCAGAAAATGATCGACGCTCACGTCTAACCCCAACGTCAAACGCTGCCGAATCCAAGATTGCGAAAAGACCGGCCACCGCGCCGGTCTTTTTTTTGCCGTTCCTAGTAAGGCCGCATCACCAAAGTCAGCTTTTCCAGAATCGACCGTTCGTCGGCGGAGAATCGCGACTTGAACTCATCCGACGCCATGTGCTGGTCGCGCTGCGATTTGGACATCTTGTGGAGAAGATTCATCTCGGTCCGCAGCGCCTCCCGGCGCCGCTCGGGAAGAGTCTTAAAACTTACCATCGCCGAGCGAATCTGCTCTTTTCCGTGGCTATCGAGGGTGGTGAAGGCGCGAAACCGCTCCAGCGCTTCCTGCTTTTCAATCGGCCCCATCCCGTCCAGCTGCTGCAGGCCTTTTTCGATGCGCTGACGAGTGTCCGGCGGCAGCTTAGCCAGCGTCTTCTCGCGTTCCGGCTTTCTCAGACTGCTGAGTTTTTCGACCAGGTCGGCGATCGTGGCCGTTTGGCTGCCGGGCTGGGTCGCGACCACCGGCGTACTGAGCGCCAGCGAATCGCGTGCCGAAATCGGCACAGTAACGGCTCCTTCAACGGGGACAGCCAGGGTGCTGAAGGCGAGGATGGTTAGGCCCGCTAACCGTCCGGCGAACCGCGAGCGGGTCACCTCAAAAGAGCACATTTTGGGCCGGGTCATTCCAGGTCCGGTCGTCATGAGCGGTTAAAGCGGCCTCGTCCGGCTGCGATGAACGCGGTGTTTTACGGAATCGATCTGATCGAGAAGTTGCAGATCGTCCAGAGCCTGAATGAGTTGCGCGGTTGGGTCTTGAACCGTCGCGGGAGCGGCTGCGGGAGCCGTGGTTGCGGGCACAATGCCGCGCCACCGGGTAATGAAGCGGGAGGCGTCCCCAGCAAAGAAACCGACAACCAGCACGGCCGCGATCGCCAACGGGTATGAAGAGCGCCCGATCCACGCTGGATGTTCGAAGACTTGCTGGAACCGCCGGAACCAACTCCGGTTTGCTTCCAGCTCAAAACGCGCGTATAGCTTACGGTTAAAATCACGACTTGGGGCAACAGCGTCCCATCCATCCAGCGCTGCGAAAACCTGTCGTTGCTCATCGATCAGGGAACGGCATGCCGGACACGAATCCGCGTGAAATTGTAATTCCATGCGCTCCATTGCCCTAGCACGCCCGGTTGCGAACTCGATCAGCCTAAGGCGACCGTTCCGCGTTTTGGACGGACAATTCATCTCTTCTTAACCCCGTTAACACTTATTAACACTAAGCCATGTGTGCCAGTCGCGCTCGAAGTGTCTCGTAAGCGCGAAAAAGTAACGATTTGACAGCCGACTCCGAACAACAAAGTACCTTAGCGATCTGAGAATACTCCATTTCTTCGTATTTGTGCATCAAAACTGCCGCTCTTTGTTTTTCCGGAAGGGAAGCAATCGCACGGCGGATCTCTTCGAGGCGCGTTCCCGAAACCATGTGCTGCTCGACGTTCGGATTGCGATCGGCTAGCTGCAAGGCGGGCGCATCGCTCGATTCAGCATCCAGACTGTCTTGCACGCGGTCCTTTTTCGCATCGCGGAGCCAATTCAGAGCCAGGTGGGTCGCAATCCGAAACAGCCAGGTGGTGAACTTGGCGGTGGCTTCGTAGCTGGCCCGGGACCGGAAAACCCGCAGGAACACGTCTTGTGCCAGTTCTTCCGCAACCGCGTGATTTTGAACCATGCGGTAGAGAAAATGGATCACCGGGTGCCGGTGCCGCTCCAAGAGGACGCCGAAACACGACGTGTCTCCCGCTTTCACCCGCAGCATCAATTGGACGTCGTAGTCTAGGGCGTGAGCGGCCATTTCATCTGTAACACTTCGCACAGGAAAAGGTTTCGGAACTGACCGGATGTTATCCATTATTCCTCTTTAAGCGTACGCTCCATGAGGCGATGAATCGCTTCTTCCGGACGGTGCCTGCCTTCCAGGACGGCGGTCATTTCAGCAGCTATAGGCATCTCGACGTCGAACTCATGTCCCAGCCGAACAGCCGCGCCGGCGGTGCCAACGCCTTCGGTTGTCGCTGTATTCGTAACGAGCACATCGAGCACCGAGACAGCCTGGCTCATGCGGAAGCCCAGCTGCCGGTTGCGGCTTTGCTCGCCCGTGCAAGTTAGAATTAAATCGCCTAATCCCGATAAACCGGCGAGCGTGCGGGATTGCCCGCCCATGGCGACAGCGAGACGCGTGATTTCGGCTAACCCTCTTGTAATCAATGCAGCACCAGCGTTGTAGCCCAATTCCAGCCCGGCTGCCATTCCCGCGCCCAGGGCCACGACATTCTTTAAAGCTCCGCCGATTTCAACTCCAATTCTATCTTCAGTCGAATATACACGAAAGCTCGGCCGGGCTAGAGCGTGACGGACGGCGAGCGCGGCTTCTCTTGGACCGGCGATAACGATGGCCGCCGGCTTTCCGGCAGCAACTTCATTCGCGAAGGACGGCCCGCTTAATGCTAATACCCGATCGGGATTCCGCCGCGCCGCCTCTGCAATCACTTGGGTCATCCGAAAGAGTGTGCCGCTCTCCAAACCTTTCCCAGTGCTGACGATGAAAGAGTGCCCTGGAATTGTGCCCTGAAGCCTTGCCATTAGGTCGCGAACATGCGCGGTGGGGACCGCAACCAGGACGATATCGGCCGACGATACACATTCATGCGCGTCAGCCGTAACTTGGATCGAAGGGCATAAACGAATTCCGGCTAGGGATCGGGCGTTCTCGCGCGACTCGCTGACCGTTGCCGCCAACGCGGCATCGCGGGTCCAAAGCCGGACCTCTTCGAAGTTGGGAGCGACGATGGACGCCAGCGCGGTTCCCCAGCTTCCCGCGCCGAGAATTGCGATCCGCTTCAACCCATCCGCCTCAAGAGGTTCGCGCTCTTCGCACGGAGAACGCGTGTTCCTGGCCCGATCGCAGGCGAACGATGTTCCCCTGGTGACGCCAGATCACGAGAGCGCATGAAAGAATACTGCAAACGATTAGCGGCCAGTGTTGCGGCCGTTGGATGATCCACACCGCCAGTGGAAATGTGATCGCGCCCATCAGGGACCCGAGTGAGATGAACCGCGTCCGCCACACCGTCGCGAAGAAAACGACAGCCACGGCGGCTACTGGAATCGGCGCGAGATACAGATAGGCGCCCAGGAAACTCGCCACGGCTTTGCCGCCTTTGAAGTTGAGGAATACGGGGAACGCGTGGCCGACTAAGGCTGCCAGCGCGGCCAAGTTCGTAACGAGTTCGTTGCCGCCGGTAAGGCGGGCGGCGATCCAGACCGCGAGAAAAGCTTTGAGCGCGTCCAGCACGAGGGTCGCGACGCCGATTGCGCGGCTCGTCGTGCGGAACACATTGGTTGCTCCGATGTTGCCGCTACCGGCGCGGCGTATATCGGATCCCGTTCGCCAGCGCACCAGCAGGTATCCGAACGGGATGCTTCCCAGTAAGTAGGCGAGGACGATGGAGAGGAAGGGAAGCACCGACGTTCATTTTAAACGTTTGAGTTTGCGTAGGCTAAACTAACAGGCCGAGTCAAAACCGACTCCCAAGGGGTTCGCGCCGGGAATCAACAACTTGCGCGATCCCTTTCCCGCTTTGAGCCGACAAAGTCGGCCCTCTTACTCCCTCACGGTCGCGGCTCTGTAACGCAAGGAATTTACTGAGCCGCGCGCGTGAGCAAGCGGGGTTCTTAGGCTTCTAGCCCACTTAGAAAAGTAACTTCAGTGCCAGTTGCATCAAACGCGGCGGACCCGACTGAAGTATTTGTCCGAATGCCGGCGATTCTAAATCGTTCTCCGGCAACCCGAAATTCGGGTGATTGAACAGATTGAAGCACTCCGCGCGGAACTGCAGGATCCGGCGCTCGCTGATGTTGAAATTCCGGAATAGGGAGGCATCCACATCCTCGATGCCAGGACCGCGCACGACGTTGCGGCCTTCATTTCCGAACTGTCCCGCCTGCGTTACCGGGTTCAGTTGCAGGAAAGGCGACCGGCTCACCCACTCATTGGGAGTGTGCGGCTGCCCGGCGTTGGGATTGGAGACCAGGTCCGGCCGGCTGGAATAGAAGCCGGTGATCTCGGGCGCGCTGCCCTGCAGCGAAACATCGGCGCTATCGTAAACCGTAAACGGAGTACCTGAAGACAAAGTGGCGATCATATTAAACTGCCAGCCATTGGTAATGAACTCGGCGGCGCGCGATCCGCTATGCCAGAACGGTAGCGCGTAACTCCCGCTGAACACAAAGCGGAACTTGGAATCGAAGAGGCTCGGGCCCTTTTCCGCGGCTAGGTCAAACGGGTTCTGCGCGAGGTCATTCTCGCCCGCCACTAATGTAGGAGCGGACCCGGCCACATTGAGACTCGATATATCATCGAGGCTCTTTGAATACCAGAACGAAGCGAGGAAGCTAAGACCGTGCGAGTATTTGCGTGAGAAAGCTACTTGCAAAGCATCGTAAGTGGAACTAGCTTCGTCGGCGATTAGTCCCACCGATCCGTAGTTACAGATACCGGCTGCATTGCAGGTAGTGTACTGACGGATCTCATTGTTGTTTTCGGGAGTTACGCCAGGGCCATAGATACTAGGGTTCGCTTCGATAAAGCGAGGCAGGTGCGTTCCCTTAGTCCCGACATAACGCACATCGAGGAGGTAATCTTTGCCGATAACACGCTCGATGGATAGATCCCAGTTCTGCGAGTACGGCGGCAGCATCCCCGATTGGACCGTGAGTACAGTCGCCGGAGCGACAAAGTTCCCCGTGCCAAACGGAGTGGGGGCGCCGCCGTAAGGATTGGCTAAATTGAATCCCGGGCCGGCCAACTGGTACGCCTGAGTCCACGGCAGCGCACTGACGGCCGCCTGAAGTGGACCCCCTGTGCCGTTGGTGAAGCCGTCGTAGAAAATGCCATACCCCGCGCGGACGACGAATTTGCTTGCGCCAAACGGGTCCCACGCGAGACCCACGCGGGGCATGAATTCGTGATAATCGACCGGCGCGATACCCGCGGGAACGCCTGAGTCGCCGGGAAACAACAAGCCCTCGGGCGCATTCGGATAAACCGTCGATTGACGGCCCGGGTCCCATGCGTTCAAGCGGTTGCGAATTTCCGTATAAGGCGTGTTGACCTCATATCGCAGCCCGTAATCGAGGGTCAAGCGCGGCGTCATGCGGAATTCATCCTGTGCATATCCGGCGCCGATCCACTTACGCAGTCCGCGGTCGAAAGAGCCGCCGCCCTGGAAGAACTGCACGGACTGGCCTAGCAGGAAGCTGGCGAAAGAGTCGCTCGCCGGGAAAGGCGCGAATACAAAGAAACCATTGGTCGCAATTCCAAAGAGAACGTTGATCTGTTCGCGGGTAAAGTCGGCGCCTAACTTGAGGTTATGGCGCCCCCGAGTCATGGCGATCGAGTAAGATCCCTGATAGTCGTTTTGATAAGTGTTCTGAGGTCCGGTAATGGGATTGCCGAGCGATGCGTAACCACTTACGATGAGGTAGGGAACGCCGTCGTTCAACCCCAGGGTAGGTTGGTAGTCAAATCCGAGCGAGCTGCCTGGAGTGTGGTTTACCGCTTGTCCGTTGAGAAAGACATTGCGCAGGAACGAGGCGCGCACCGTCTGTACCGTCTGCGGCGAAATCATGTGGACCCAAGAAACCGTGGCGGAGTTAGTAAAGATGTCGTCGGTGACCGGAAACCCAGGCACGCCCGCGCCCGCGATGGGAAGCGGATCGAGTTGGTTCAGCGACGACACGGAATAGCGGAGAGACAACTGGTCCCTGTCGCTGAAGTAGTGATCGAGCCGGACGCCGCCCTGCTCGTAGTTCGTTGAACCAAGTTGTGTTGTCTCGAAAACATTGCCCCCTGCGTTCGGCAGCGGATACAGGTTCTCGGCTTGCAGGGCGATCGGGCTGATCATCGACGCCGGGATCTGATTGTTTGGAAAGGGCATGCCGCTGAACTCGTTGATCAAAGGCGTAGGCTGCCCGGTCGAGGGATCGACCAGTCCGGAGAAGTTACCGGCTCGCTCAGCGGCTGTTGGAACAATCGCCGCCTGGGTCTGGCCATCCGATTCGCGCTGGCCCTCATAGTAGAGGAAAAAGAAGTCCTTGTTCTTGCGGATGGGTCCGCCCAGTGTGGCGCCGAACTGATTGCGATGCAACGGTTCCGTACTGGGCGCGAAGAAGTTGCGCGAGTCCATGTCACTGTTGCGAAAGAAATCGTATAGGTCGCCGTGTAACTGGTTCGTCCCCGACTTAGTGACCATTGAGGTGGTCGCCCCGCTGGTCTGCCCGTACTCCGCGGGGGCGTTAAGAGTCAGAATGCGGAATTCCGACACGGCATCCACCGGCACTCGCAGCGCGTAACCTCCATTTACGCTATCCACATTGCTGGCGCCATCCAGTAGATAGTTATTCGATTCCGGGCGTTCGCCGTTCACCGCGTAAGCCTGGCCGCTCCGCGCGATGCCGCCGGCCTCAGCCAGTCCCGCGGTCATCGGAGCAACTCCCGGTTGTAACAGACCGAGTTGCGTCAGATCGCGCCCGTTCAACGGTAAGTCGGTCGCCTCTTTCTCCGATACGACATTGCCGAGAGTCGGGCTGGTATCTACATTCACGGCATCAGCCGAGACTCTTACGACCGAATGTTCACTGGCAATTTCGAGCTTCGCCTGCCAGGTAACTACTTGTCCAATGTCGATGCGCAGCGCGGAAACGGAGTAAGGCGCGAAGCCTTGTGCGGTCACAGTTAGCCGGTATTCACCAACGGGTAAGTCGGAGAAGTGGAACGCTCCCTGTTGCGACGAAAGAACCGTTCGGGTGAGTCCGGTCCGTGCATTTTCGACGCTCACTTGCGCGTTTCGCACTAGCGCATTTGCTGGATCTGCGATTTGCCCTTCCAGCGTTCCCACTGGATCTTGTGCATAGCCGGCCAGGTACAGGCATACTAACGATGCCGCGAGTCTCTTTATCAAACTAAATACCCCCCAAAGGTATGCAGAAGAGTCTATGTTGCGCGAGTCGGTTATAACAATAGTCAAAATGCGTTAACCTTCCAGAAACTTTAGTCAGTCCGAGACTTTGAAGGCATCCGTGAAGACTTGCATTAGCGTTTTTTGACTATTGCGGTATGCGTCGAGCGTCGATAAGCTTGCGTACCAGAACAAACATGACATCCGTCAATCTGATGCCCTGTCGTCCTGAAATCGCCATGGAACCGAAACAGTCTCACGCCAGGGGAGCGCGAACTGATCGCGACCTTCGTGTCGGAGTTCGGCATGACCCCTTCGGTTCACACGGGGGCGGCGCCCTGTGGCGCACGGACTCTTCTGTGCCGTGTCGAAACTCCTCTCGACACCCGCGGGTGGCGCCCGACTGCACAGCAGCCCGTGGCAGTAATCAAAAAGCACCGCTTACTCACGTGCGCGTTTTTGTAGAATCAGTACGTTACAGGCCGAGGGGAGATCGTGGCGAGCAACGCGGCCCCAGCACGTTAACCAGCGGAGAGCGCGAAATGATCGCGGCCTTCGTCTCTACTAGACACGGCTGCTACTTCCGCCAGACCAGCCACCGCGCCGCCGCGCACTATCTGCAAGGTAACTACGCCTTAGTGGATGCCGTTCGGTGGGATTATCAAAACGCTCCCGTCACGCCCAAATTAAAATCTCTGCTGGCGGTCGCCGCTAAGGTTCAACGAGGCGGAGAGAAAGTGACGGAGGAAGATATTGCGCTTGCCCGCGAAGCCGGAGCTACCGATCTCGAGTTGCATGACACGATGAAGGGCTATCTTCGACATCGCGGATAGATCGATGCCACATATCTACTTAGATACCGACTTACCCGGAATTCGCGGACTCTTCGCATTCCGTCCCGCAACAGCCGTTCCCATGAGCGCGCTTGCCCAGGTGCTGCTGCACGACGAGAACACGTTAACGCGGGCCGATCGCGAACTCATCGCTGCCTATGTGTCTTATCGAAACGATTGCCAATATTGCCAGACGAGTCACGGGGCGCTTGCCGCCTATCATCTGAACGGTGACGAAGAGTTAGTGCGGCAGGTCAAACATAACTTCGAAACGGCGCCCATTTCACAGAAGCTGAAGGCGCTGCTTGCGATTGCCGGGAAGGTGCAAGAAAGCGGAAAAAGCGTGCTGCCCGGCGATATCGAACGGGCGCGAAGCCACGGTGCAACAGATCTCGAGATCCACGATACGGTCCTGATCGCAGCCGCGTTTTGTATGTACAACCGTTATGTGGATGGCCTCGCGACGTTCGCGCCCGGCGACATTGAATCCTATCGGGAGCGGGCCGCGGGAGTCGCCGCCAACGGCTATATGAAACTCGTGCGCGACCTTCAGGCCGAGGGCGCCGCTAAGTGATGACCCTCTCGATACCGACCGAACCGATCGGCAGCATTCCGCGGCCTCCTGAGTTAATCGCAGCCCTGGCTGGCAACAACGAAGGCGAATTGAATCGCATCGCCAGGCAGGCGCTTTTGGATACGGTTCGCCGCTTCGCAGAGACAGGATCGCCCGTGATCACGGATGGGGAGCAGACCAAACCCAGTTTCGCCACTTACCCGCTGCATGGACTCGCCAACTTAGCCCCCGATGGAGTTGTCATTCCGTTTGCGGACGGACACATGCGTCAGTTACCCAAACTAACCAACGGGCCTTTCCACTACGGGCAGTACGCGGTCAAGTATCTTGAGGCAGTTAAAGGGCTCACGGCGTTACCGGTCAAGCAGGCGGTTATCTCGGCATCGGCGATGAGCCTGCTCTATCCTGCTGCCGGGATCGAAGGTTACTCGCGCGAAGCGTTTCTGAATGACCTGGTTGCCGGCGCCGTCACCGACATTCGCCAGTGCCTGGAACGCGGCGCCGACAGCGTCCAAATCGACTTCACGGAGGCCCGCCTCTCACTCAAGCTCGATCCGTCCGGCGGCCTCCTCGAAAGCTTTGTCGCGCTGAACAACCGCGTTCTTGCCCACTTTTCGCAGAAGGAGCGCCTTTCGATCGGGGTTCACACCTGTCCAGGCGGCGATCGCGATGCCACACATAGTGCGGATGTCGATTACGCGGATCTTCTTCCCATTCTATTTCGCATGCACGTCGGGCGCTTCTACATTCAACTAGCGAGTGAGAAGGAACCTGAGCGGGTGCTAGATATCATCCGCCGGCACTTACAACCTGACCAAAAGGTTTTCGTCGGCGTGATAGACCCCATCAACCCCCAAGTAGAAACTCCGGATCAGGTTCGCGATCGCGTGCTAGTCGCGGCCAGATACCTTCCTCTCGCTCAGCTGGGAACTACGGACGATTGTGGTTTCGCTCCCTTTGCAGACGACACCTCGACCTCACGCGATTTAGCCTTCCAGAAGATACGCGCGCGTGTGGCCGGCACGCAACTTGCGGCACAGCAGCTAGGGTCGTAACTCATTGTGCGCTTCTTCAAAGTCATACTGATCTGCCTTGCCGGAGTAGGACTGCTGTACGTTGCGCTCTGCGCCGCCATCTATACGGCCATGCGCCAGCCCCCTGAGCGTTTTGGCGCAATTATGACCAAGGTTCCGGACGTTGCGTTCCTGATCCTACCCTTTGAGTCGTTGTGGATGTCGGCGCGCGCGGGGCAATTGCGGGTGGGGGATGCGGCTCCGGATTTTGACCTGGCTGCGCTCGATCGCAGCCGCTCAGTCAAACTGTCGTCAGAGTACCCGGTCGAGCCGGTTGTTCTTATCTTCGGGAGCTATACTTGACCGCCATTTCGCCGGGAGGTTCCCGCGCTCAACAAGCTATATGACACGTATCGCGGCCGCGCTTCGTTCTATGTGGTGTACATCCAGGAGGCGCACCCAACCGATCTTTGGACGCAGGAAGCCAATGTGCGGGACGGGGTACTGTTTGCGTCCCCGCGTTCCAATGAAGAGCGCGGTGAGACGGCCGCAACTTGTGTCCGGCGCCTCGGCATACGCATTCCCGCCATACTTGATGGGATCGACAACAAGACGGAGCGCGCCTACACCGGCTGGCCCGATCGTCTCTACCTTGTGGGAAGGGATGGCCGCATAAAATACAAGAGCGCGCCTGGCCCGTTCGGGTTCTCGGCCGGCGGCTTGGCCGGGGCTCTACAGCGCGAACTGCATTAGCTCTTTCCGCGGTCGTAATGATTCAAGATCTCCAACCGGAGCAATAGATGAAGAAAACAACTCTTGTATTTCCAATCGTCTTTATCTGCGCGGTCTTCTGTTACCGCGCCACGGCGGCGGACTCCGCGGGCCGGCATTGGTGGGATTACGTCCGCGTGTTGGCGGACGACAATATGGAGGGCCGCAATACCGGCAGTCCTGGACATCGAAGAGCCGCCTCGTACGTCGCAAGCCAGTTTGAAACCAGCGGCCTGCAACCGGCAGGTACTCAGGGCTTCTTCCAGATGGTCCCGTTCCAAGTGATCACAGTAGATCAGGATCACTCGAACGCGGCCCTCATTCACGGCGGAAAGGTTGAGCCGCTGACTTACGGCGAAGAAGTCCTCGTCTCTTCGCCCGATAACTTCGCCCCGCCGGTTGAAGCGCCCCTGGTCTTCATCGGCTATGGATTAAGCGCGGCCGCCGCAGGTTATGACGACTTTGCCGGCCTCGATTTGCGCGGGAAAATCGCCGTCTATCTAACCGGCGCCGGACCCTCGTCCGTGCCCGGCAACATGCGCGCGCACTTCAGTTCCAACACAATTCGCAGAAAGGCCCTGGCAGACGCGGGAGCTATCGGATTGGTTCGTCTTATCGATCCGTCGTTCATGGATATTCCATGGACGCGTATTCGGGGCAATGCCAAAAGTCCAAACATGGTTCTCGCCGACCCCGATCTGCAGGATGATCGCGGCCACACCCTATCGGTTACCGTGAATCCCGAGAAAACGGAACGGTGGTTCACCGGCTCCGGCCACTCCTTTGCGGAGTTACTCAACCTGGCTAAAGACGGCCGCCCGCTGCCGCATTTCCCTTTGGCCTTCTCTCTGCGCGCGCAATCCATCGTGCAGCAGTCCCAGGTTGAGTCTCAGAATGTCGTCGCGGTGTTACCCGGCAGTGACCCGCAACTTAGGGATGAGTACGTCGTACTTTCCGCGCATCTCGATCACCTTGGCGTCGGCACTCCGGTCAATGGCGATTCTATCTTCAATGGCGCGATGGACAATGCGTCCGGCGTCGCCTCTTTGCTTGAGATCGCGAAGCAACTGAAGGAAGCAGGTCTGCACACGCGCCGTTCACTCCTCTTCCTGGCTGTCACCGGCGAGGAGAAAGGATTGCTCGGCTCCCGCTACTTCACCGCGCATCCTACAATCCCCTTGCAGAGTATCGTCGCCGATCTCAATCTGGATATGTTTCTCCCCATCCACCCCATGCATGTGATGACCGTCTTCGGGTTGGGTGAATCTTCCATCGGCGGGGTCGTCCGCGACATCGCCGCGAAGCACGGTTTCAAGACGCAGGATGATCCCTATCCGCAGCGCAACATATTCATTCGCAGCGATCAATACAATTTCATCCTTCACGGAATCCCGTCGGTGATGTGCATGGATGGATCCGAAAAGGGCTCGAAGGATGAGGAGGTTGAGCGCGCGTGGCTAGAGTCTCGATACCACGCCCCCAGCGATGACTTGAACCAGCCGGTCGACCTGGATGCCGCCGCGCAGTTTAACTCCGTCATGAAGGATGTCGTCGTCGAACTCGCTGATACACCAGCCCGTCCCACATGGAATGGCGATAGCTTCTTCCGCCGTTTCCAGGCCGCCGCCGACCGAGCGCCTTCGGCCGCAAAAGTTCGAGACTTCACTCTAACTTACCAGGCGACAGTTCATCCGCCGCCCGCCGGTTCCAAACGCCTCGACGTATGGCTGCCCGTGCCGCACGATGACGATTTTCAGCGGATCGAGAATCTGTCAGTCGAGTCTTCTGTAAAGTACGAATTTACCGCGGCCGCGAACGGCAATCGCTACCTTCACATTGATACTGCCGCGCCGGGTAAAGACCTGCCGATTGCGATTCGTTTCACCGCTCGACGCTCGGAGCGGGACCAGTCCGATCTTAGTTCCCACTCTGATGCGACTGCGCCGACTAATCTGGACGCTTACTTAAGGCCGGATCGGCTGGTTCCACTCGATGACCAGATTCGTGCCTGGGCTACGGAAGTAGTTAGTCAGGCGCACGCCCAAACTGACCTCGAAAAGGCCCGTGCTATATACAATCACGTTGTTGCCACCGTGAAGTACGATAAGTCAGGCAAAGGTTGGGGACGCGGCGATATCTACTACGCGTGCGATGCGCGCCGCGGTAACTGCACGGACTTCCACGCGATCTTCATCGGCTATGCCCGGGCGGTCGGCATCCCTGCGCGATTCTCGATTGGATTCCCCGTTCCTGCCGAACGCGGCGCGGGCAGGATCGCGGGCTATCACTGCTGGGCAGAGTTCTACGCGAAGGGCATCGGATGGATACCCGTCGACGCGTCGGAAGCAGCGAAAGA